>NC_019745.1:4840000-5140000 GCF_000317555.1 Gloeocapsa sp. PCC 7428 | reverse complement strand
GCAAGACGAGCGCGGTCCTTGGAACTCTGAACCAACCTTCCGCTATATTGCAGACCCAGTCGCGGATAAGCAATAAGATACCTAGTTTTCGAGCGTAAGAAATAGATTTGAAAAGGTCAGTAGGAATTTAACCTGCTGACCTTTCATATTTTTATAAGATATAGATTCTTAATCGCTAAAATCAGAGTTATCCAAAATTTTGACTGAGTTAGAGTCGTAAGAAACAGACAAAAATGATACAGAATAAATCAAGAAGAAGGTTTTAATTATAATAGCTAAGAGATAACAATATTGATATTACTTGGTTGATGCCATCTGCTTATTTGCTAGTATCACATGGAAGTCGCGACCCGCGACCTGAATTTGCTATGGAGCAGTTGGTAAGATTGCTTGCTGACTCGTCAGCACAAATCAGCGCAAGCAATCAACAGCAGTGTAGAGATCGTTTCTATCGCGCGTCCACACTCAGTGTCAGTTCCATTAAGCCGCCACTTGTTGACAAAGCCTGTTTAGAGTTAAGTTCGCTATCATTAGCGCAGCAAATCAAGGAATTTAGCGATCGCGCGCTGACCCAAGGTTACAAAAAAATACAGATCGTCCCAGTCTTTTTACTACCAGGAACGCACGTTAAAGAAGATATTCCCGCACAAGTAGCGATCGCTCAACAAACTATAGGAAACGAAGTCACAATTAATTTGCGACCGCATCTCGGTACGCATCCAGGTTTGGTGCGTCTGTTAGCTGCAACGATGACTCGTAACGACATGACCAGTTGGATTTTATTATCGCACGGTAGCCGCCGCCCTGGTGCGAAAGAACCCGTGAAAGCCATAGCCAAGCAGTTGAATGCCGTAGATGCTTATTGGGCAGTTGCACCGAGTTTAGAGGCACGCATACAAGCATTAGTTACCGCAGGTCATCAGCAAATCGGGATTTTACCCTACTTTCTTTTTGCTGGAGGAATTACCGATGCGATCGCGCAACTCGTAGCACAATTACAAGCGTCTTTTAGGACAAAGTTACATTTGACCGAACCAATCGGCGCGAGTGCGGAGTTAGCTGGTTTAATTTGGGACTTGGTTGAAAAATGAACAATGCACGCGGAGAAAGAAGAATTGGGTAAGGTTTATTTAGTGGGTGCGGGACCTGGAGATCCAGGGTTAATGACGCTTAAAGGAAAAGGATTATTAGAGTGTGCAGATGTTGTCATCTATGATGCATTAGTGAGTCCGGCAATTTTGATGATGATTAACCCGCAAGCGGAAAAAATTCATGCGGGAAAACGTCGCGGGCGTCATTCGTTGATTCAGGATGAGATTACGCAACTTTTAATTGAAAAAGCCCAAGACAACGCGATTGTAGTACGGCTAAAAGGCGGCGATCCGTTTGTTTTTGGTCGCGGTGGTGAGGAAATGGCAGACTTGATTCAGGCAGGAATCCCCGTTGAAGTTGTTCCTGGAATTACTTCGGGTATTGCTGCACCTGCTTATGCAGGAATTCCGTTAACGCATCGTAGCTATAGTTCTTCAGTAACATTCGTAACAGGTCACGAAGCCGCAGGCAAGTATAGCCCAATCGTCAATTGGCACGCGATCGCGCATGGTTCCGAAACGATCGTCATCTACATGGGAATTCACAATCTCCCGCATATTATCGAACAGTTACACGCCGCCGGATTAAGTTTAGAAACACCCATTGCTTTAGTCCGCTGGGGTACGCGCCCCGAACAAGAAGAGTTGATTGGGACAATAGAAACAATTGTGTCGCAGATGGAAGCGAAACAATTTAGCGCACCGGCGATCGCGGTGATTGGCAATGTCGTAAAAATGCATGAGATTCTGTCTAGCTGTCGCCCACTGGAAAAGATAGGTACGGCTGATGTAAAAGACGCCCAGCTTTAAGTAAAATTCTTCCTCAAAATAGTTTTCCCTATGTAAAGTGACATCAGTAGTCGGAGGGCATCGGCGAATGTGACATTAGCACTATGTAGTGTCACTGCCGAAATGGTTTCTTGAGCATAGTGATGGGTCATTGCTGAGCATCAGCAAGCACTTCATCGATTACGTATCGCGCTTTTTCCGCTTCTATGGGGTTGGTCTTGATATGTTCGACAAGTGTAATCAGCGCCTTCCACAGTGCCCAACCTCTACCTCGCGCCCAGGTTGCGCTATCTACTGGAACAGACGCACGAAATGCTTGCCGACTTTCCCCGCTCAATAGTGTCCACGCAATAGTCAAGTCGCAAGCAGGATCGCCGACTCCTAAACACCCAAAGTCAATGACAGCAATCAATTGTCCTTTTTTCACTAGCAGATTCGCTGCACTGACATCTCCATGAACCCAAACGGGTGAACCGTGCCATGCTGCCTCAAGGGCTGCTTCCCACACTGCGATCGCTGCGTCGGTATCAATCTCATTCTCTAAAGTTGCCACTGACTGTCGGGTATCTGCATCGTAAATTGTTAGCGACCCACCACGAAAAAAGTTATGCGACCCAGGCGGTGGACCATCTGCTGGATCGATCCGCTGCAAGGCAGCAAGGAACTGAGCAAGCGCGATCGCAAATTGATGGAGATCAGCTATACGCTCAATCGCAGCGTTCTCACCTTCCAGCCAACGATAGATAGACCAGTGCCAGGGATAGCCATTGGCAGGGACGCCCATCGCAAGAGGGATAGGGATTGGAAGCGGTAGAAGTGGCGCAAGTTTCGGCAACCATTGGTGTTCTTTTCCTACTTGAGCCGAGTAACTTTGGGCGCTTGGCAGTCTCACAGACATATTTTCGCCTAAATGAAAGGTTCTATTGTCCACTCCACCGAATGTAACTGGTTTGATAGGAAGCTTCGCCCATTGGGGAAACTGTATGGCGACCAACTGCTCTACAAGTGATACGTTGATGTCTACTTTTGTGAAAGGCTCGTCACCAGAGTGCATAAGAACCGTTCGCTTTTTTGTAGTGTATATACTACATACTACAATGTGTTTAAAAATGCTACAACGGTTTTGAAATCGTAGAAGTCGTCAGTGTTATCTAAAGCGTTGAGGTTGTGTCTTGGTGTCTAACGGCACGTAGCAGTAAAAATACTTCCTATATCACTAGATTTAATTTTTGATAATGTAAAACTCTTAAAAAATATGTAGTAATTTGTCAGCCGAATGTAATTCGTTTTCAAAACAAAATTTAGATTGGCCACAATAGAAATTGATGATTTCTGCTGAGTTGATTCTGAATTGATAATCGCCATTCAAGTACAAGCACAAAGCGATCGCCTTGACCGTTATTTGGCACAAGAATTATCTGATTTGTCGCGATCGCGCATTCAACACCTGATCGAACAAGGACAAGTACAACTTAACGATCGAGTTTGTACCTCCAAAAAAATCACGATAAAACCAGGCGATCGCATTACAGTTGAAATTCCCGATGCACAACCACTCGATTTGCAACCGGAAGATATTCCCTTAGATATTCTTTATGAAGATGACTCGCTGTTAATTATTAATAAACCAGCAGGGCTAGTTGTTCATCCTGCACCTGGTCATGCTGGTGGTACCCTCGTCAATGCCTTACTCGCGCACTGTCCTAATTTACCTGGAATTGGCGGCGTACAGCGCCCTGGAATTGTGCATCGTTTAGATAAAGATACGACAGGGGCGATCGCGATTGCCAAAACCGACTTTGCGCAACAACATCTGCAAGCACAACTCAAAGCAAAAACTGCGCGTAGAGAATATCTCGGTGTTGTCTATGGTGTTCCGAAATCAGAGAGTGGTACAGTTGACTTTCCCATCGGTCGTCATCCGGTAGATCGCAAGAAAATGGCGGTTGTCTCTGTGGAGAAAGGGGGACGTTCTGCGGTTACGCACTGGCAGACTTTGGAGCGATTAGGTAATTATACGTTGATGCACTTTCAGCTAGAAACAGGACGTACGCATCAAATTCGCGTTCATAGTGCTGCGCTGGGTCATCCGATTGTGGGCGATCCTGTTTACAGTTCGGGTCATTCGGTTGGGGTGAATCTTCCAGGACAAGCACTACACGCCTGGAAACTTAAGTTACAGCATCCTATGAGTGGTGAATTTATTGAAGCGATCGCGCCTTTGCCTGCTAGTTTCACTACGCTTTTGCAAGTTTTGCGTCGTCGGATGGCGATCGCTTGATTGGGGTGCTGGTTTTGTGTTAACGAGTTGCGATCGCAGCTAAACTTCACCGACTGATTAGCTAAAGAATTGCAACAACTAATAGAAATATTTAGATACAACTCGTTTGTATTTCTTAATATTTTGTATTTAGATGCAATGACCATGAATAGGTTAGAAGCCTTGCTCTACAGGATATAGAGAAAAGGTAAAGAAAAAATAAAGAAAAAATGTCGAGCTTAAATAAGTATAATTACGTGAAGTTTTGTTACAGCTAAAAATGCTTTTTATAAAGTGCAATCAATGTGTAGAAAGGGTTTGAGCTTTTATTTAGCAAGTACGGGAAAAACTTAACAACTTGTAAAAAACAATGACACGAGGGCATTGTATAAAGATTACCTGGAGGGGTTAAGTAACAGGCAAAAGCAACAAAAACACTTATCCATCAAGTAAACGACTTTCTCATAAAAGTCACACACCTTCTCAGATTTCTCTCTTGTACCGTTTGATCCCCAACTAACGACCAAGAGCAACTGAGAATAGCTTGAAAAAGTGTTTTGAGTAAAGTCTGTTGCGGTCAATTCCAACCGCATACAACAACATTCCTGATTTTAAAAACAGCACTCTACTTTTCGCTCATTTAGGAGAATAAAGTCGATGTTAGATGCATTCGCCAAAGTAGTATCCCAAGCTGACTCAAGAGGTGAGTTCTTAAGCAGCGAGCAATTAGACGCACTCACCAACATGGTAAAAGACGGCAACAAGCGCTTGGATACAGTGAACCGCATCACCAGCAACGCTTCGAGCATTGTTACCGATGCAGCCCGTGCGTTGTTTGAAGAGCAGCCTCAGTTGATCCAACCAGGCGGAAATGCTTACACCAACCGTCGTATGGCTGCTTGCTTACGCGACATGGAAATCATCTTGCGCTATGTAACATATGCTGTAATGGCTGGTGATGCTAGCGTACTTGACGATCGCTGCTTGAATGGTCTGCGCGAAACGTACCAAGCTTTGGGCGTACCTGGTGGTTCAGTTGCAGCTGGCGTGCAAAAAATGAAAGATGCTGCTATCAAGATTGCTAACGACCCCAACGGTATTACCCAAGGTGATTGCAGCCAATTAATGTCTGAAGTAGCTAGCTACTTTGACCGCGCTGCTTCTGCTGTTGCCTAATATTTTCAAAGCTTATATAGCTGAATTAAACTTCGAGAAAACAAAAAGGAGATATTGCAACAATGAAAACCCCAATTACAGAAGCAATCGGCGCTGCGGATACCCAAGGTCGTTTTTTAAGCAACACCGAATTACAAGCTATTAATGGTCGCTTTGACCGTGCAGCAGCCAGCATGGAAGCTGCAAGAGCATTGACTCAAAAGTCACAGCAACTCATTGACGGAGCCGCACAAGCAGTTTATCAGAAGTTTCCTTACACCACCCAAATGCAAGGACCTCAGTATGCTGCTGATTCGCGCGGTAAATCCAAGTGTGCGCGTGACATTGGTCACTACCTACGCATGGTAACTTACTGCCTAGTTGCTGGTGGTACAGGTCCAATGGACGAGTACTTAATTGCTGGTTTGGATGAAATCAACCGCTCTTTCGACCTATCTCCTAGCTGGTACGTCGAAGCATTGAAGCACATCAAGTCCAACCATGGCTTGCAAGGTCAAGCAGCTAACGAAGCCAACACATACATTGACTACGCTATCAACGCCCTGAGCTAGTATTCAGGTGCGATGCCCGGAAGAGTAAGCGAGTGTTGGCGCAAAAAGCTAGCAGTTGCTAATTTTTCCGGGCATTGTTTTTCCAATTTTGCAGAATCAAAAATTTATTGCGTTGGGAGAACCGTTGATGAGCGCTTTAATGGTAAACAATTTAGCAGCCGCAGGGCGTTTAGGGCTTTCGGCGTTTGATGCTTCATCAAGAGTTGAGTTGCGACCCGATTGGACAGAAGATGACATTCAGACCGTTATTCGTGCTGTTTATCGTCAGGTATTAGGCAACGACTATGTGATGCAAGCAGAACGTCTAACATCTGCGGAATCGCTTCTACGGCAAGGAAATATCACAGTTCGCGATTTTGTTCGCGCCGTCGCTAAATCAGATTTATACAAAAACAAGTTTTTCTATCCAAATTCAAATCAACGCTTTGTTGAACTCAATTTCAAGCATCTTTTAGGTCGCGCACCATATAGCGAAGAAGAACTAGCTTATCATACGCAACTGTGTGAGGAGCAAGGTTACGATGCTGAGATTGATTCGCATATCGATAGCATTGAATACGAAAACAGCTTTGGTAATAACGTTGTTCCGTATTATCGCGGCTTTATGGTCGAGCCAGGCGTGCAAACCACTGGTTTTACACGGATGTTCCGGCTGTATCGCGGATATGCGACAAGCGATCGCGGCACTGTAGGCGGCAAATCGCCTCGGTTAATGCGCGAACTCGGACGCAACCAAGCTTCCAACATTGTGCAACCTGCTGGTAGTGGTTCCACCTGGAAACACGCGGCAATTCCTGCGGATGCTGCACCCCGAAAAGCCCTGGGTGGCACTCCTGAAGAAAGCGGACGGATGTACCGCATTGAAGTGACGGGAATTCTGCAACCTGGATATCCCAAAGTCCGCCGGAGTAGTACTGCATTTTTAGTGCCTTACGAACGGCTGTCGCAGAAGTACCAAGAAATCACCAAAAAAGGTGGCAGGATCGTCAGCGTCACCCCAGCATGAGGGACAAGGCAATGCCTTGCCCGCACTAAGGCATTGCCTATCTCAAACTGAGTACCTCCAATTTAAAGTCTAAATACTACAGGGAAAGACAAATAAAAATGTTTGGTCAAACTGGACTTGGCAGTGGCAGACTCAGCAACGCCGAAAATCGGATGTTTCGCTACGAAGTCAGAGGAATGCGTCAGACATACGAAAACGATCAACTCAGTTATCCGATTCGCAGTAGCGGCAGTTTCTTCATTAGCGTCCCCTACAATCGGATGAATGAAGAAATGCAGCGCATTCACCGCATGGGTGGCACCATTGTGAGTATTGAACCGCTGACGATTGATGGTAATAGCCAAGCTAAAAGCGAAGCAACCGCAGTGACGCAAAACCTAGAAGCTGAAGGTAAGAACAAAGCGGCAGGCGCAGATAAGGATTAGACCTTACTACAGGAGAGACAAAGCAGTCATGTTTGGTCAAACAACCGTTGGAAACGGAGGCGTATCCTCTAACGCCAGTCGCGTATTTCGTTATGAAGTTGTTGGTTTGCGTCAGAACCAAGAAACTGACAAAAATAATTACGATATCCGCCGTAGTGGTAGTGTATTTGTTACAGTTCCCTACAACCGCATGAACGAGGAAATGCAGCGGATTACCCGTTTAGGTGGCAAGATTGTCAGTATTCAACCGTTAAGCGTTGATGCTAATGATTCTTAAGAGCTAATGCAGGATTCTAATCGGTCAGAAGATTCCGTAGCAGAAACACAAGGACTTACTGTAGAACAGGCGATCGCCAACCTTCGATCGCCTGATTTGAGCTTGCGCTACTATGCAGCTTGGTGGTTGGGTAAATTTCGCGTCAACGCACCAAGAGCAGTAGAAGCTTTAATCGCAGCATTAGAAGACGAAGACGATCGCACAGAATTAGGAGGATACCCGCTGCGGCGCAACGCGGCTAGAGCCTTAGGAAAACTTGGTGACACGCAAGCCGTACCTGGATTGATTCGCTGTCTAGCGTGTGAAGATTATTACGTCCGCGAAGCAGCGGCACAATCACTAGGAATGTTAGACGCACCAAGCGCAATTCCCACATTAATGGAATTATTAACAGGTGGTGTAGAGGTCGCTGTACCAGTTCCAGGGCGTCCGCACTTGACTCAACCTTATGACTCGGTAATTGAAGCTTTGGGTGCGTTACAAGCAAAGCAAGCAGTATCGCTCATTCAACCATTTTTAGAACATCCTCAAGCTAAAGTTCAATATGCGGCAACGCGAGCTATGTATCAGTTGACGCAGGAAGATCGCTACGGTCAACGCTTGATGCAAGCTTTAGAAGGTGACGATCTACAACTGCGCCGCACAGCACTGAGCGATTTAGGTGCAATTGGTTATTTCCCAGCACGCGAAGCGATCGCTCGTTGTGCCGCCGAAAACAGCTTCAAACTGCTAGCGCTGAAAGGACTGCTAGAACATCAAGCCAAACAGCACGAAACACCAACTCAAGACGCGATCCAAGTCATGAACCTCATGGACTCCCTCTTATAAACCCTGACCTCCGACCCCTATAATGACCGAAGCACAAGCCCTCATTCGCGCCGTCGAACAAGCCGACTCTGCCCCGCGCTTAGTCGCAGCAGTCAGGGATTTGGCAGCCGCTGAAGTCGCAGCAGGGATATCGACGCTGATTGCCGTCTTGGGTTATAACAATCCTACCGCCGCTGTCGCAGCAGTACAGGGATTAATTCAAATCGGTAGTCCAGCGGTACAACCGTTAATTGAACAACTTGACGATTACAACTACGGCGCAAGAGCGTATGCAATTCGAGCCTTAGCAGCGATCGCTGACCCGCGTGCTTTGGATATTCTACTCGCTTCGGCAGCGACCGATTTTGCTCCAAGTGTCCGGCGTGCGGCTGCTAAAGGGCTTGGGAATTTACGCTGGAGTGAATTATCTACACAACAGCAAACTGCTGCCCAAGCAAAAGCGTTAGAGACTTTAGCGTTCATTGCCCAAGATGCAGACTGGTCGATTCGCTACGCTGCGGTTGTTGGCTTACAAGGGCTAGCAACAACGTCCGAACTGACACCGCAAATTCAGGATAAGTTTGCGCAAATTTTAGAAACCGAAAAAGATGCGGCAGTGCGATCGCGCGTGCAATTGGCTCAATCGCAATTATTCAGTACAACTTTTTAAAACAAATTTTTACTGTTTTTATTCACTACTATAAGGCTGTCAAAATGTCAATACCTCTACTTGAAATCACCCCGACTACCCAAAATCAACGCGTTGCTGGCTACGAAGTTCCAGACGAAGACGACCCAAGAATGTATCGCATGACCGATGTGACATCAGATACAGACGTTAACGAACTTATCTGGGCAGCGTATCGACAAATTTTTAGCGAACACTTGATTTTAGAAACGTATCGTCAACCATTTCTAGAATCACAACTGCGCAATCGAGCTATTACCGTCCGCGATTTTGTGCGCGGGTTAGGGAAATCGGATGTTTACCGCGAATTGGTAGGCGAAACAAATTCTAACTATCGTTTAGTAGATATCACCTTCAAGCGATTCTTAGGACGCGCGACTTACGGGAAAGACGAACAGATTTCTTGGTCAATCGTGATTGCAACACGAGGCTTGAACGGGTTTATCGACGCGATCGTAGATGGTGAAGAGTATCGGCAGAATTTTGGCGATGATGTGGTGCCATATCAGCGGCGTCGCTTCAACGAACGTCCATTTAATTTAGTCAATCCGCGTTATGGAGCGTACTGGCGCGATCGCCAGACATTACAATCCATATCAGGACGTTCTTATTATCAGGTACGACGGACACAAAATATGCCCAAACAAGAAGCTGCACGTCAAGCAATTCCCGACACCTTTTTTGCAATGGCAGGAAGCCTATTACCAAACGAGCGTAACTATCAGCGAACCGTTGCTAGCGTCACCTCACAAGTCAAAAATCTGGAAATTCCTGATATGACTCGCGGGGAAAATTCCTTACAGCGTGCCGTTAAACCCACCGAAGTTGCTTTGCCTTATCGCTATATTCCCTCGGCTAATCCCAAAGTAGATTGATGCGTAACTCAGTAACTAGGTATAAGCGAAACTTGGTAATTGGTTAGAGAAAAAAAAACTTATACAATTACCTGTTACCTAAACCTAGTACGTAAAATGTGACCCTAAAAACCCAGTTAAATCTATGCCAATTCCTTTACTTGAATATCAACCGAGTTCCCAAAATCAGCGGGTATCGGGTTATGAAGTACCAAACGAGGATACTCCTTGGATTTATCGTTTAGAAGATTGTGCTTCTGATGGCGAAATCCAAGAATTGATTTGGGCAGCGTATCGCCAAGTCTTCAGCGAACATGAAACACTGAAGTTTTACCGCCAAGCGCAGCTAGAATCGCAACTGAAAAATCGTGCAATTACTGTTCGCGATTTCATTCGCGGGTTAGCGAAATCAGAAAGCTTTCGTCGCTTGGTTGTAGAAACAAATTCTAACTACCGATTGGTGGAAGTTGGTTTGAAACGACTTCTAGGTCGCGCCCCGTACAATCGAGACGAAGAAATTGCTTGGTCGATTAAAATAGCTAGCCTCGGCTGGAACGGTTTTGTAGATGCTTTGCTCGATAGCGAAGAATACCAAACCAATTTTGGCGATACAACAGTACCGTATCAGCGACGTCGTTTTAAGGATCGTCCGTTTAATTTGGTTACACCGCGTTACGCTGATTACTGGCGCGACAAGGAAGAAAAAGAGCGCTACAAGTGGGGCGATATTAATAACTTCATGGAAATGGCAAGTTCAATTAATACTCGACAAGTACAATTTACGTCTGTCAGTACTGCCAACATCCAAATTCCGGACATGACACGGGATAATAAACAAGGGGTACCAGTTTCAGTCAATCCTTCAGCTAGCTTCCCTGTTCGGTTGTAACAGCTGGATAAATTGAATTTCCCCTTAATTTGACGACTAAACTTATTGTTTGAAACGGAGATAGCAGCATGGCATTGCCGTTGCTTCAGTATAAACCTACAACACAAAATCACCGCGTCCGCAGCTTTGGTGTTGCTGACCTCGACGATGAAACTCCATACATCTACCGTGTAGAAGACGCGAACTCGCCCGCAGAGATTCAAGAATTGATTTGGGCAGCTTATCGCCAGGTTTTCAGCGAGCATGAAATTCTCAAAGCCAACCGTCAAGTACAGCTAGAGTCTCAACTTAAGAATCGCGCGATTTCGGTACGCGATTTTATTCGCGGACTTGCCAAGTCGGAGCGATTTTACCAAATGGTGGTTGCGGTGAATAACAACTACCGCCTTGTTGATATCTGCTTGAAGCGCTTTCTTGGTCGGTCATCTTACAACAAAGATGAGCAAATCGCTTGGTCAATCAAAATTGGCACGCTAGGCTTTCATGGTTTTGTTGATGCCTTGCTTGATAGCGAAGAATACACCGATAATTTTGGTGACTACACCGTACCTTATCAGCGCAAGCGGATGGAAGGTCGCCCCTTCAACTTAGTGACTCCCCGCTATGGTGAAGACTTCCGCGAAACAGCTGGCACTGTTACCACCGATTGGCGTTTTGCGCTGGAGCAATTCTACAGCCGCAAGTACGAACAGCGACAGCTACGCGAAGGCGATCCCCGCAAGTATCGCGATATGGCAGCCGCGATCGCACCCAAGCAAAACTACGCTCAAGGTGTTTCTGCCTACAACATCGACTACATGAAAATGGTTCCGGTGCGTAACGCTTCGGGTAGTAAGCGCTAAGCTAGCTGTGAACTGGGGTTTGATTTCTTAATTTTGTCATCTAATCAACTGGGTCTGGTTTCCGCACTGTTCGTGGCGATCGCATAACATTGATTGTTAGCTATCCGTCAAGGCAAGTGGTAACTAGACCCAGTGATGTTATAAGGTTTATGGATATTACAACAATTGTTTTATTAATTATCGGCTTAGTATTGCTCGTTGTCGGCGCAGAAATATTGGTGCGTGGAGCATCGCGCCTCGCAGCTAGTGCTGGAGTCTCACCCCTAATCATCGGTTTAACGATAGTTGCTTATGGCACCAGTTCACCTGAACTTGCAGTTAGCGTGCAATCTGCTTTTGCCGGACAAGCTGATATTGCATTGGGTAATGTTGTTGGCAGTAATATTTTTAACGTTCTGTTTATCTTGGGCGTTTCTTCGTTAGTCGCTCCTCTGATTGTCTCTCAGCAGTTAGTCAAGTTTGATGTCCCGATCATGATCGGTGTATCGTTTTTAACTCATTTGCTTGGTTATGATGGGAGAATCGGAAGAATTGATGGCATTTTACTATTTATTGGTGGCGTTGCTTACACTCTTTTCTTGATTTACCAAAGCCGCCAAGAAAAAGATACTGCGGTTCAAGAAGAATACGCTAGAGAATACGGCAACTATGGCAGAACAGCTTGGTTAGTCAATTTAGGCTTTATCCTTGGTGGTTTAGTATTACTTGTCATCGGTTCCCGCTGGTTAGTGAGTGGGGCGATCGCGATCGCACAAGCAATTGGCGTTAGCCAGCTAATCATCGGATTAACAATTGTCGCCGCCGGAACATCTTTACCCGAAGTTGCTACTTCAGTTGTTGCGAGTATACGTGGCGAACGCGACATTGCGGTAGGAAATGTTGTCGGCAGTAATATTTTTAATCTTCTCGCAGTTTTGGGGCTAGCGAGTATTTTCTCGCCTGATGGTGTTGCTGTTTCGGCTGCGGCGCTACGGTTCGATATTCCCGTCATGATTGCAACCGCGATCGCCTGTTTGCCAATTTTCTTTACGGATAACGTGATTTCCCGTTGGGAAGGAATTCTCTTTCTCGCTTACTACGTTGCTTATACAGCATACTTAATTTTGTATTCGACGCAACACGACAGTTTGCCGATATTTAGTTTGGTGTTCCAAGCCTTTATTATTCCCATTACGCTCGTTACACTAGCTATTGTTACGTTGCGTTATATTCGCGCTCATCACAGTCATAGCTAGATTAGAGCGATTGGCTGCTAGCAATTAGCGCTAAGTGCCAATCGCCAAGGGCTAATCACGGAGAGTTGCTTGTAAAGAGTATCGAGTTAATAAATTTTAATGTCTCTAGCACCCTGCGCGAACAATTTCATTGCTCAAAATTCAAAACTAACCACTAGCGATCCCAACCGGATGTTCTAACTCAAATGAGAAACATAATAGTTAAGAACCAAAAGAAGCCTTGTCTTGCGACGAACCAGGCGCTTGCGACGGATCATCAGCATCAGGAGTAGTAACTGCAATTCCTTTATCTGGAGTTTGTTGCTGACGTTTCTTACGATCAGCGGAAAGTATATCTGCAATTGTTGCTAATGCTTGCTCCATTTTGTCTACATTAGCGCGATACAGTTCTAGATCTTTGTTGAGTTTGTCTTCTGAGATGTTCAACGTAGCAGCAATACTCTTAAGCGCATCAACTCGCTGCTTTTCGTCTTTGACTAAAGCAGGATCTGACAGTTCTAATAAACCGAAGACTCCGATCGCAAACAAGCGGCTGTATTTAAAATGAGGGTTATGGGCGATCGCTTGAATTTGCTGCTGCAAATCACCCACTTCTTCTTTGTGAGTTTCCCCACGCAGCCACGCTATCAACTCAGGAGTTGATGTGTTCTTAGCAAATAGACCTAAACGTTCAGCATCCTGACGATAGCGTTGTGGATCGCTTTCTACAGCTTGACACAAAGCATTAAAAATCGACTCCTTATCTCTTTCAGGTTGATACCCCTGCATAAACCGCTCAAAAGCAGTGACTACGCCCAGGGCATAAATTGGGTTGTAGCTAAAATCGACATTCACTGACAGCAAGTGCATTTCTACCATCAGTTCTTCGACCACCCGACGATAAATCGTGTTGATCGGACGAGTGTGAGATGTGTAGAAAGCTCGCTTGGTATCGGAAACTGTACGGACGTTATTCACTGGACGACTTCAAGGGCGACGTAAACTCATTGTCGCGCTTAACCGCCACTTTGCCAAGTTGCGCTTTGATCCCTACACAGGTTAAATGAATCATATTTGTTGGGAGCAGGTAATGGGTAAGCAGCTAGCAAGAGGAAAAAACTGCCAATGACCAATTACCAGTTACCAATTCAATGAGTTTTCAGCGACATTTACAAGCTTTTGGATGACACTTGGGTGGATTTGCCGCCGGTTCATAATCTAAACAATTGATTGCGTCTTCGGTAAGTGCTTTGCAAGGATGAACAGTACATTTGAGTCGATAATCTCCGGTGAAGTAGGCGCAGCGGCTGCAAGGAACTTGGTGCAATTGCTTGAGTCGAGCGATACCGTCTCGCGTTGCGATCGCGATACTCCACAGAAACACAGCTAGCAACGATGAAACCGAAACCATACATAGTGGAGTTGTAATCGGCTGAACAACTTGAAGAAATAAATTGAACATATGCGTTATGCCGAGTGGGTGTAAGTTGTAGCGAATTCTTTACGTTTTTGTTGCTGCTGAAACAGCGTGCAGC
The DNA here is from genome assembly GCF_000317555.1 of Gloeocapsa sp. PCC 7428. Classification (GTDB taxonomy): domain Bacteria; phylum Cyanobacteriota; class Cyanobacteriia; order Cyanobacteriales; family Chroococcidiopsidaceae; genus Chroogloeocystis. The sequence continues at coordinate 5,125,596 of NC_019745.1, read as the reverse complement.
AATGCAGTGTTTTTCCTCAAAAATCGCGCTGGCAGTTGCGCTTGTAAAAAGTTGCAGAAATTTAATGAAAAGGATTGTCAATAACTAACGTTATAGTGTAAGCTATCTTGCAAGTTTTTGAAAAAGATTTTCAACAATTAGGAGGTAAGAGACGGTGACAACTGTCGCTAAGAGTCCACTTTCAGTGGAGCAAGATCTCGCAGAGTCTCCCTGGTGGGCAGGTAATGCACGCCTCACGAATTTATCGGGTAAATTACTCGGCGCTCATGTCGCTCATTCTGGCTTGATTGTGCTGTGGGCAGGCGCTATGACTTTATTTGAACTGGGTCATCTTAATCCTGCAAAACCGATGTACGAGCAAGGATTAATTCTACTACCGCATCTAGCCGCCCAAGGTTGGGGAGTTGGTGCCAACGGTACTGTAGTAGATACGCAGCCGTACTTTGCGATCGGTGTCATTCACCTCATTTCGTCCGCGTTTCTTGGTTTTGGCGGTATCTTTCATTCGCTACGCGGTCCAGAAAGGTTAGAAGGAAGATTTTCGTTTTTTGGCTACGACTGGGCAGATACCAACAAAATGACGACGATTTTGGGCATTCACCTCGTTTTACTCGGCGTGGGTGCTTTTCTTTTAGTCGCGAAGGCAATGTACTTTGGTGGTTTGTACGACCCGAATGTCGAAGATGTCAGAGTCATTACAAATCCAACGCTCGATCCGACAGTGATTTATGGCTATCTCTTCGGTGCGATTGGTAGGTTCTGGATTGCTGGCGTTGACAACCTAGAAGATGTTGTCGGCGGTCATATCTGGGTTGGTGGAATGTTAATTTTTGGTGGAATATTTCACATCCTAACCAAGCCTTTTCGCTGGACATATCCGTTCTTTGTTTGGTCGGGAGAAGCTTATCTTTCCTACAGCTTGGGCGCTTTGGCGTTGATGGGATTCGTTGCAACGCTGTTCGTCTCCGTCAATACCACCGTTTATCCTGAAGTGTTTTACGGTCCTGCGCTGGTGGTACGGCAGAATATTGTGCCTTACTTTTCATCGCCCGATCCTGATTTAGTCACCTCGCGGACTTGGCTAGCGAATGCTCATTTTTGGTTAGCGTTTTTCTTTCTGCAAGGACATATCTGGCACGCTTTGCGATCGCGTGGTTTAGATTTTCGTAAAGGTCGCATCAGTGAAGATGCAGTGATTCCGCAACCAAGTTAATGCAAAAGTACTTAGCAACTTTGTTCAATAGACTTCTGTGCTTGACACTGCAATAACGCAAATAATTCGCAAGGAGTTCTCATGACCGCAGTGATCTCAGATAGCCCTTACAAAAACCAAATTCCTGACGTAGGTTGGTGGGCTGGTAATTTTCGCTTAACAAACTTATCGGGTAAATTGTTGGGCGCGCACGTTGCGCATTCAGGGTTGATTTTGCTATGGGCTGGAGGAATGACACTCTTCGAGTTGTCACGCTTTCATCCCGATCAACCGATGTACGAACAAGGGTTAATTTTACTACCGCATTTAGCAACGCTGGGCTTTGGTGTTGGGGCTGGCGGACAAGTGATTAGCACCTATCCTTACTTTGTTGTTGCTGTCTTGCATTTGATACCGTCAGTCATTCTGGCAGCCGGAGGACTTTATCACGCTTTATTAGGTCCCGAAGTTTTAGAAGACAACCCTACCCTAGCTGGGTTCTTCGGTTATGACTGGAAAGATAAAGATAAAATCACGTCTATTTTAGGCATTCACCTCGTACTTTTAGGTTTAGGCGCGTTGCTACTTGTTGCCAAAGCGATGTTTTGGGGTGGATTATTCGACCCTTGGGCAGCGGGTGGTGGTGATGTGCGCGTTATCAGTCATCCTACACTCAATCCTATCCGCATTTTCGGCTATCTATTCGGAGCTTGGGGTTCAGAAGGAATGGCTGCGGTTGATAACTTAGAAGATGTTGTCGGCGGTCACATCTGGGTTGGCTTGATGTTGATTGGCGGTGGAATCTTCCACATCTTGACGCAACCTTTTGCTTGGGCGCGACGCATTTTAATTTACTCAGGCGAAGCTTATCTTTCGTATAGCATTGGCGCCGTTGCCTACATGGGCTTCTTTGCTGCGTACTTCGCGTGGGTCAATAACACCGCTTACCCCGAAGTATTTTATGGTCCGGTACGCACTCTAGAATCTGCGCCTGGGTTAGTTTCTGTGCGTGGTTGGCTGGTGACATTCCATGTTGTCCTCGCTTTGATTTTCCTCATCGGTCATATTTGGCACGCTTTACGCGCGCGCGCAACTGCGGCTGGATTTGATTTCAAAAAAGGTGACATGGTTCAGCCACCGCAAGTTAATCTGCAAATGGCAGCTGCGAACAATGCGATCAATTCCCAAGATGTGACGTTGAATTTTCTCAAATACCTACCAATTTACCGTCCAGGAATTAATCCTTTAGCGCGGGGATTAGAAATTGGTATGGCACACGGTTATTGGCTAGTGGGACCTTTTGCTGTATTAGGTTCTATTGGGACATTACGCGATGCGAACATTGGTGCTTTAGTTGGTTTACTCGCAGCTGGTGGTTTGATTCTCCTGCTGACCATCGGTTTCTCAATCTATGGTACTACCAAACTAGAAAAACGCCTAGAAACTTTACCCCGACCAGCGTTTGCTGCAACAGTTCCCAACGTGCCAGAGGCTTTGCAGAATGTCGATGAGTGGAGTCAGTTTACAACCGGCTTTTTCATTGGTGGGATTGGTGGCGCAATTTTTGCGTACTTAATTTTGAATAGCTGGAGTGCATTTCAAGCGATTGCAAATTAGTCAATGAGGAACGCGGGGCTTGTAATAAGTAAAATTGCCCCTTTCTTCATATTGATGTTCAATGTTTTAGGTGAAATAAATGTCAAGTATTGGTTTATTCTACGGTTCAACCACAGGCAAAACTGAAATTGTTGCCGAAATGATTCAAAAAGAATTGGGTGAAGATGTTGTCACGCTGCACAATATGGCAGATGTTGAAGGTAGTGAGTTTAATGATTACGAAAATTTGATTATTGCGTGTCCTACCTGGAACATTGGAGAATTACAAAGTGATTGGGATGGCTTTTTCCCCGATTTAGATGATATTGATTTTAGTGGTAAAAAAGTCGCTTATTTTGGTACAGGCGATCAAGTTGGTTATACCGATAACTTTATGGATGCTTTGGGAATTTTGGAAGAAAAGATTTCTGAACTTGGTGGAACAACAGTCGGCTACTGGTCAACTGATGGCTATGATTTTAATGAATCGAAAGCTGTTAGAGATGGTAAGTTTGTCGGTTTAGCGCTGGATGAAGATAATCAATCAGATTTGACGGAACAGCGCGTTAAAACTTGGATTTCTCAACTGAAGAAAGAATTTGGCGTGTAGTTACTAAGAGATAACGACAACAATGCACAGGTATCTTGCCTGTGCTACTTGGCAATACATATTTGTGAAAGATTTTGTATGTCTATAGTTCCAGATGTTTTGTGGATTAATACTAGCCCTAGTTTGCAATGCTTTCATCGCCCACTTTTATGTTATTTGTCGCATCACTTAACTGTGGCGCAGTGGGAATATTGCCAAACGCAGGATGAGCCGTGTTCGCTTGATGTTGCTTTAGAATTACTCCACGACTATTTACAATCGTGCGATCGCCCAGTTCACTTGATCGGTCATAGTACGAGTGGCTTACTCGGATTACTCTATGCACGTCGCTATCCTGATAAAGTTAAATCGCTAACTCTCCTTGCTGTCGGGGCTGATCCGGCGCTTGATTGGCAAGCTCATTATTATAATCATCGTAAAATTATGAGTTGTCAAAGAGTCCTTACTTCGATGGCTTATAACTTGTTCGGCTCGCAAGATAAATGTACAATTAATAGTCTAATTAAACGCTTACAAAAAGACTTATACTGCTCGGTATCACCGCATTCATTTTTACAACGAGTGAGTTTACCTGCAAGTGGCGTACCAGTACCATTAATGGTTTGTGGTGGCACTGATGATATCATTATCGAAACCGCAGATTTACAAGGTTGGAAAGATTATTTGAAAGCAGGCGATCGCTTGTGGTTATGTCCTCAAGGAAAGCATTTTTTTCACTACTTTCAACATCAACTTGTTGGTGAACAAATAACCAATTTTTGGCAATTTACTCATCAATCTGCTTTACTCCATGCTAGTTTGTTACTTTGAAAGGTTTCAACTATTAAATTAAAAACTGGTAGAAATGTTGTATGGACACCTCTACCAGATGATAAATTTATTGCAGATGCCTTCCGACTGAAGTCGGGGCTATGAGAACGAAGTGTGCAAGGCAGCACACTAAAAATTGACAACGTTACATAGCTTGACTTTGCTGAAGTCCTTCGCGTACTCTTGAACCGTATTCAGGATCGGCTTGTGTAAAATGCTCCACCATTCGCTCTTGAATGTCTGGATTACACTGTTTAAGCGCGTTTACCAAGTTCAAGATCAAATCGTCACGTTCTTCGTCTGAAAAAGCACGGTAGCGATCGCCAGCTTGTCCATAATCGTTCGTCCGGCTAATCTTCTGGCGCGTGACAGGACCTTCAACATACGGAGTATGATCCTTACCTGATTTTGGCGCTTCTTTTAACCCGTGCATACTGCTTGGCTCATAATTGACGTGCGGATTCTCGCCTGCTTCAACACCATCAACGCGGTAAGTCATTTGACCATCACGCAAGTTTGTCGCCACTTTAGTTTTGGGACTGTTAATCGGTAACTGAAGATAATTTGTGCCGATACGGTGACGCTGCGTATCCGAGTAAGAGAAAGTCCGACCTTGTAGCAATTTGTCGTCAGAGAAGTCTAACCCATCAACTAAGACGCCAGTACCAAATGCAGCTTGCTCAACTTCCGCAAAATAGTTCGTTGGGTTTTTGTCGAGTACCATGCGACCAACAGGTAACAAGGGTATTTGTTCTTGTGGCCAAACTTTGGTAGGGTCGAGGGGGTCAAAGTCAAGTTCGGGGTGTTCGTCATCCGACAGAATTTGCACAGCAAACTCCCATTCAGGATACTCGCCGTTTTCTATCGCTTCGTACAGATCCACAGTGGCGTGATTAAATTCCTTCGATTGAATTTGCTCAGCTTGCGCTTGAGTTAAACACTTCACGCCTTGTTTCGGAATAAAGTGATACTTGACAAGGTAGCCTACACCATCAGCATTCACCCACTTGTAAGTATTAACGCCCGATCCTTCCATATGGCGGTAACTTGCAGGAATTCCCCAAGGGCTGAACAACCACGTAATCATGTGCGTTGCTTCGGGTGTCAGGCTAATAAAGTCAAAGATGCGATTGGGGTCTTGTTTGTTAGTGACAGGATCGGGCTTAAACGCATGAACCAAGTCAGGAAACTTGATGGGATCTCGAATAAAAAAGATTTTTAAGTTGTTTCCAACTAAATCCCAGTTACCATCCTCGGTATAAAACTTGACGGCAAACCCACGCGGATCGCGGAGCGTTTCCGGTGAATGTCCGCCATGAATCACTGTAGAAAAACGGACAAAAACAGGCGTAATCTTACCTTTTTCTTGAAAAAGCTTAGCGCGCGTATACTTGTTGATAGGTTCGTCGCCTAGACTGCCATACGCTTCAAAATAACCATGCGCCCCAGCACCACGCGCATGAACAACACGTTCAGGAATTCGTTCGCGGTCAAAGTGCGTGATTTTTTCTAAAAAGTTGTAGTTTTCGAGGACAGTAGGACCGCGATCGCCTACAGTTCTCACATTCTGATTATCTGTAACTGGATGACCCTGCCGGTTTGTCAGAACTTCCTGTTCGTTGTTTGATTCTGGTTGATTGTCTATCATGTAACACCCTGATGTCAAAGCACCATCAGTGAGACTATTTACTGTCAAAGCTGATAGCTGCGTTTTTTGTTCGTACAAAGCAATACCGTTGATCTCAATTTTTTCAAACCGCTCATTCCGCTAACCTCTGACCAAAGAAATAGATCCCAGATTGTGAATTGAATATGGGGGTAGAGGAAGCAGGGGAGCCAGTGCGGTGCGAAGGTTCCTCCCTCCGTTAACCACTAGCCACTGACTACTCGTCACTCTATATTGCTTGACCTGTAGCGATCGCTACGCCGATTTTCTCTAGTTGAGCTAATATGAACATCTGTAAAGAAATTATCTAAAAGTCAGTTTTATATGGTCAACGCTGTCGATAATCAATCTCCGCATCGTGTTGTCATTGTTGGTGGTGGGTTTGGCGGTTTGTATGCAGCGAAATCGCTCGGCAGTGTCTCTGTAGAGGTAACATTAATTGATAAGCGTAACTTTCATTTATTTCAACCCTTACTTTATCAAGTTGCGACAGGGACTTTATCGCCTGCCGATATTTCTTCTCCGCTACGGTCAGTCCTAAACCGCAACAAAAACACCAAAGTGCTGATGGGAGAAGTTGTCGATATTGACCCAGAACAGCACAAAGTAACGCTGCAAAATCAAGAACTACACTACGATAGTTTAATCGTCGCTACAGGTGTTAAGCATTCGTATTTTGGCAAAGATGAATGGTCAGAATTTGCCCCAGGATTAAAAACCGTTGAAGATGCGCTAGAAATGCGGCGGCGAATTTTTGTCGCGTTTGAAGCCGCCGAGAAAGAAACCGATCCAGAAAAACGTCGGGCTTGGTTAACGTTTGTGATTGTTGGTGGTGGACCGACAGGGGTAGAGTTAGCAGGTGCGATCGCTGAACTTGCGTACAGTACGCTGAAAAAAGATTTTCGCAATATTGATACCGCTGAAGCTAAAATCTTACTACTTGAAGGGATGGATCGCCTACTTCCGCCTTATGCACCCGAATTATCTGCCAAAGCTGCAAAATCTCTTCAGCAATTGGGTGTAACGGTACAAACGAAAACATTAGTTACCAACATTGCAGATGATATTGTGACCACCAAGCAAGGCGACGAAGTCGCACAAATTGCTGCCAAAACAGTTCTTTGGGCTGCGGGTGTCAAAGCATCACCAATGGGAGAAACCCTGGCTAAGCGCACTGGCGCACAACTCGACCGTGCAGGACGCGTTATTGTCGAACCAGATTTGAGCATTCCAGGACATCCCAATATATTTGTTGTAGGTGACTTAGCAAATTTCTCGCACCAAAACGGTAAACCTCTACCTGGTGTTGCACCGGTGGCGATGCAGGAAGGACAGTATGTCGCCGCACTCATTAAACAGCGACTACAAGAAAAAACATTACCACCCTTTAGTTACTTGGATCGCGGAAGTTTAGCCGTCATCGGACGTAATGCAGCGGTTGTAGACTTTGGTTTTGTCAAATTCTCCGGTTTCTTGGCGTGGCTAACGTGGGTATTTGTCCATATCTACTTCTTAATCGAATTCGATAACAAACTTGTTGTTCTTCTGCAATGGGGTTGGAATTATTGGACGCGCAAACGCGGTGCAAGATTAATTACAGGTGAAGAATCTTTACTAACAGTAGGAGTTAACGATCGCGGTGATTTCTACGCGCCAACTAATAGTAATTCAACCGTTAAAGTTTAATATTGGTAACAGGTAATAAATAGTAAAAAAGCAGTGAGTATTTAGTAATCATCTATAAGCTAAAAGCCAATTGCTAACAGCTAACTGCTAATTCTCACCACTGAGGATTGCTTTTTAGCAGAGTTTCTACTTGATCGCTACTGAGCGATCGCGAGATAAAAAATCCTTGGGCATATTCGCATTGCAATGTTTTTAAATAAGCAAGTTGTGCGGATGTTTCTACGCCTTCGGCGGTGACATCAATATTTAGTTTATGGGCAAGAGTAATAATTGTTTCAACAATTTCCGAACTCGCTTGCTCAATTCCGATACGCGAAACAAAAGAGCGATCAATTTTTAAGCCATTGATGGGAAAATGGTATAAACGTGCTAATGATGAATAACCTGTACCAAAATCATCAATTGATAACTGAACGCCTAAATTTCTGAGTTGCAGCAGTTTTGTTGAAATTGAATCGTTATCTTCCATAATCACGCCTTCAACAATTTCAAGTCTTAATTTTGATGCGGCTAAATTGGTTTGCTGCAAGATTTGCTGAATTTGCTCGACAATATTAGGCTGAGAAAACTGCTTTCCAGAAAGATTAACGCTGATAATTACGTTTTTTGCTTCTGGAATTTGTAGTTGCCATTGATAAAATTGATGACACGCAGTATGAATAACCCATTGACACAAGCGAGTGATTAGCCCAGTTTCTTCGGCGGTGGCAATAAATTGATCTGGGTATTGTAAACCGTGTTGAGGATGTTGCCAGCGTACTAAGGCTTCAAACCCAGTAATTTTTCCTGTGTGTAAAGATATGATAGGTTGATATTGCAGAATAAACTCTTGTCTTTCAATCGCACGACGCAGATCCGTTTCTAGTTGTAAGCGTGCCACAGCCTTGGCATACATAACAGGATTGAATATTTCGTAGCGCCCCGCGCCTTGATTTTTAGCACGATACATCGCAATATCAGCATTGCGTAGTAGTGCTTCAGGTTGGTCATAATTGGTGCTACTCAAGGCGATGCCAATACTTGCAGAAGTAAAGATTTGTTGTTCTTCAATTTCAAAAGGTGACGTCAGTGCTTGTTCGATTCTTTCAGCGACACGAATTGTATCACTCGCATCTTGAATGCCGTCGAGTAAGATTGTAAACTCATCGCCGCCAAGGCGGGCTACAGTATCGGTTGGGCGGACGCATCCTTGCAGTCGAGTCGCGATCGCAATGAGTAACTTATCGCCGAGAAGATGACCTAAGCTGTCATTAATCACTTTAAAGCGATCTAAATCCAGAAAAAGAACCGCGAATAAATACTTTGGATATCTTTTAGCGTGTTGAATTGCTTGTTCTAGACGATCTAGAAATAACGCGCGGTTGGGTAATCCTGTGAGGACATCGTGAAAAGCATTTTGTAGCAATTCCTCTTCGGCTTGTTTGCGTTCGGTAATGTCGCGACAGATTGCGTGCAATTCGATTGGTTCACCTTCGTTATCAATTACTAGCTGATTGCGTTCGCGTACCCAAAGCACTGAACCATCTTTACGAACTTTGCGAAGTTCGACTTCACTACTCGTAATCTTTTCGCGGAAGATACTCGCCATCCACTCTTGCATCCAATCGCGATCGCCTTCATACACTGTCACTAATGCAGGCTGACCGATTAACTCTTGTTTGTCGTAGCCTAAATACTCAGCAGCAAAATTATTAACCGATTTGAGCGTACCATCAGCGGCGATCGCAAAATAAGCATCAGGCGCAAAATCAAATAACTTTTGATACCGTTCTTCGCTTTCCCGCAAGGCTTCCGCATTGGCAATCTTAGCACTGAGGCGCTGACCAAAATACGAACCCACTGACGTTAACAACAAAATACTTAAACCCGCAGTACCAGTAGAAATAGCAAGGATAAACCTATCAATTCCAGCACTCTGACGCAGAAGTTTGATTGATGGGTAATAGTCAACCGCCATCATCCCTAGGTAATGCAGTGCATCGATTGCGACTCCTGCAAAAATCGCGCTACCAACTTTACCCAAACTTTCCGACGACACAATTTTTTCAGCACTTGCATGAAATGCCAACCACAACGCGCTGGTAGACATGAAAACTGTAAAAACTCCCGCACCGATGACAAATAATTGGTTGTACACTGGCATTGCCGCAAGTCGCATTCCCCACATTGCGGTAAAATGCATACCAACAATGCCTAATCCGACAAACATTCCTCCTGCGAATAAAGGCAACCAACCGAGTGGTCTTCTACTAGCAATTGATAATCCAACACCACACAAGGCGATCGCGACTAATAAGGAAAGGAATGTAGTTGCAATGTCGTAAGTAATCGGGATGGGTAACTCGTAGGCAAGCATCGCAATAAAATGCATCACCCAGATACTAATTCCCAGCGCGATCGCACTACCACCGAGCCATAGCTTGCGCGCCAATCCTTGCGTTACTGGTACTTGCCCCGCCATGTCAAGTGCAGTATACGAACTGATAATTGCAACTACCAGCGAAAGCACAACTAAACGTAGATCGTAAGTAGCGCTTAAGGCTGTACTGATGGAAATTAAATCTTTAACAGCCATAAAGTATGATATTAGTCACCTTACGCTTAATTCAGTAAATTTTTGATTTTATCCTCGAAGTGACACTTGTGGAGTTTTCGCGGCTACTAATATGTCAAACTTATTGTTTTTTATTAATTAAAGTCTTTATACAAGTAGGTATTGAATTAATAGAAAAATACTCGTATTTAAGACTACACAAGGATTTAATAGTAACCGTGTTGTTAAAAAATGGAACTGTATCACCTAATTATATGATTTATATTAATTATGAAAAACGCCGTTTAACTAGCCTTTAGCTAATTCTAGATTGACAGATGATCGTACATCATATATAAAGTTTTTAGTTTATAAGCAAAAATAATCCGTAGGTCGCTCGATTGTCCTGTTTAGCTAATCGCTAACTGCTTCGCACTACAGACATCAAATACTGCGTCAAAGTAAAGGCATCTACGCCCATTTCGGTGCGATCGCGCGCGGCTAAAATACCTGCTTGAGAATGCCACCATGCAGCGCTGGCGACAATTTCTAGTAAAGGTATATGTTTAGTAGTCGCTTGCGCAATCAATCCACCTAATAAACCTGTCAAGACATCACCACTACCACCACGCGCCAAAGCTGGCGTACTTTCAGAGTTAATCCACACATAATCAGTATCGGCGATCGCGGTTCTTGCGCCTTTTAGTAACACCACAGCCCCGCTTTGTGCAGCGGCTGCACGTACGGCAGCGATCTGGTCGTTTGTCGGATCAACAGTATCAGGAAACAATCGCTTAAATTCACCTGCGTGCGGTGTTAATACAGTTGGCGCTTGTCGGCGTTGTAATGTGGGGATTGTTCCCATTTGGGCAAGAATATTTAAACCATCCGCATCTAAAACCAAAGGGCGATCGCTATTCATAACTTCTTGTAAAATTGGCTTGGCATCAACAGTTAAGCCAGGACCACAGGCGATCGCATCAAACGAACTCAAATCAGTTTGTTCGGGTAATTGCAACTGCGCGATCGCACCGCTTGCGGTTTCTGGACAACCGACGATGAGGGCTTCAGGTAATTGTGCAGATAATAGCGGTTTAATCGACTCAGGAACCGCTATTGAAAGCATTCCGACACCACTTGCTCTTGTCCCTAAACCTGTTAAAATTGCTCCACCTGTGTAACGTCGCGAACCGCAGATGAGTAATAAATGTCCCTGCTTGTATTTGTGCGTCACGGGCGATCGCTTGAGTGGTAAAGTTGCGATCGCACTTTGCGGGGTAATGCGTTTTATCTTGGGGGTTTCTAACACCGCTTGGATATCTGCAATCGGAATATCAAAATCAATTAATTCAGCTTGACCAACATAATCTAATGCTTGGTCTTGCAACAATCCTAGTTTCCACAATCCTAAGCAAAATGTCTGCGTTGCTTGTACGGCGGTTCCTAGCACTTCCCCTGTATCGGTGTGTATCCCAGAGGGTAAATCAATACTCACCACTGGCTGTGACCATTCATTCAACTGATCGACAATGCGATCTACAGGCGAAGACAGCGATCGCTCTAACCCAAACCCAAATAAACCATCAACAAATACAGCACACTTTGCTAGAGGTTCCAAAGCTTCATAAACCGGAATGCCTAAACTCTTGACATATTGTGCGTGTTGTGCAGTTAAGTCTTTTAACTTAGAAAAAGGGCAGCAAACCGCAATGTCATATCCTTGAAAGTGTAATTCGCGTGCCACCACTAAGGCATCACCGCCATTATGCCCAGGTCCTACTAAAATACCAATACACGGGAAATGCGATCGCGGATAAAGCTCGATAATCCGACGCGCAATCAGCCCTGCGACCTTCTCCATCAACGCGGCGACTGGCATTCCTTCAGCAAAAATTCGCGCTTCAATATCCCGCATCTGCTGCGCAGTAACCACAACGCGGGAAATTTGTTCGTGTCGTGTTGTCGTGTTCGGCAAAGGAGATTCTGAGTTGAACATTTTAGTAAGAGCTACACTCACTGCTTACTCTTATTGTTCCTGAATTGATGCATACGCCACCTACAGCAAGAGAGAAATCCAGTACTGTTTTACTTTCTTTTTACTACAACGTACGTTCAGCTACTCATCTGGTACGAATAGTTCCGAACGCGATGCGTATTGCCAAGCACAACGAAAAAATCGTATTTCTAGATAGTATTTCTATTAATTCTTACCATAGTGAAAGTTAATTTACAGAAGTAGGCTAACCTTTGTAACAATCATTATTAATTTAACTAAACAGCTTAATGTAAGTCCATCAAAAACAACAAATTCGATTCATTTGCTACAGTAATACTATCTAATTATTAATACAAGCAATTCTAAACCTACTAACATCAAATAGCAAACAGTTTGTGAAACTGAGTATTTTAAAATCTTACTTTCGATGTTGCTGAGAAGGTTTTACAAGATTTAGTTTAGAAATAAGTAAGTGCAACAAAGAAAATGAACGATTCAATTTTTGTAATATTTATTGTATTTGGTTGTATTTGGATAGTATTGGGGGCTGCTGGCTGGATTGCACTTCTGAAATCAGAAGGCGAAGAAATTCGGTTAGGTAAGTGGGGGCTGATCGTGGCGCTACCAATCGTCATTCCCATTATTGTTGCCTTAGTGTTGGGTGTAGCGTACGCCAATTGAAAGCATTAGATTTCTCATACACTATGCTTTCAATTTTTCAGCTTTACCACTTCGCGAATGGAAACATGACTACTATATAGTGGTATTAGCTGTTTGTAGCCTTTTTATTATTTTCCAACATAGCTTTGCGGTACAAGATTTTTGGTGCTATGAGCGTCAAATTGCAGAAATGCGATCGCACGCACTTCGTCGGCATTTATAGCGTAAGTCAGTAACTTTGTGCGTTGTCTTTGCTAAAAATAGGCTCCCTCGGTCGATAGATAGACATTCTTTGTAGAATAGTCAAAGCTTATGGATACAGAGAACTTGATCGTGACTGAGTTGAGACGGTGCTTAAATGCAGAACATCTCAGTGCAATACAGCCAGCAATGAGAAACTTGGTACGAGAACTGCGGCAAGCGATGAATCGGAAGTTAGCGGCTGAAATGGGCACGACTTTCTTAGTAACTGATCGCTGGCAAAGACGAGTAGTGCCTTCTCTTTTAGCAATCAAGCAGTTTGACGCCTTGTATTTTTCGGGGAGCAAGTCAAAATCGTGAGGGGACCAGAAGTGACGTCTGCAAAGCTATTTGCAAGTGGCGGAGAAATGGGCGCGCGGATGCGAGACATGGATTGGACAAAAACGCCGCTAGGTCCACCAGAACAATGGCAACAGAGCCTAAAGACTGCGGTACGAATTATGCTCACTTCACAGCAAGCAATGTTTGTCTGGTGGGGTGAGGAACTCATAAACCTTTACAATGACGCTTACAAAGCGATCGTCGGTGGAAAACATCCAAAAGCGTTAGGACAGCCTGCATCTGTAGTATGGCGCGAGATTTGGGATCAAGTCGGACCTCGCGCCGAATCTGCCATTCTCAAAAATGAGGGAACCTACGATGAGGCGCTGTTGCTGATTATGGAGCGCAACGGCTATCCAGAGGAAACATACTACACCTTTTCCTATAGTCCGGTTCCAGATGACGCAGGCGGTACAGGTGGCATTATCTGTGCAAACACCGACGATACACAGCGAATTATTGGCGAGCGTCAGTTGGTATTGTTGCGGGAACTTGCAGCCAGAACCGCAGACGCCCGCACCTTTGATGAGGCTTGCACGCGGAGTGCTGAGTGCTTGCAAACCAATCTGCATGACCTACCTTTCGCGATGATTTATTTGCACGATCCCGATCAGCAGCACGTTGTTCTCGCAGGAACCAGCGGGATCGAGCGCAGCCACGCGGCGATACCTGAAACGGTCGATCTGAATGCAGATTCAGTTTGGTCGATTGCAGAAGTCCTCAAAACGCAGCAAACCGTTCTTCTTTCCGACCTAACATCAATTGACGATTTACCCACAGGAGCGTGGGAGCGATCGCCGCATCAAGCTGTTGTAGTACCCATCGCGCCCTCTAGAACAACAGGTACGGGAGTTTTGATCGTTGGTTTAAATCCATTCAGACGCTTTGATGACTCGTATCAAAGGTTCATTGATTTAGTCGCGGCTCAAATTACCGCAAGTATTGCCAATGCTCAAGCTTACGAAGAAGAACGCAAACGTGCCGAAGCATTAGCAGAAATTGACCGCGCCAAAACGGTTTTTTTTAGCAATGTCAGCCATGAATTCCGCACGCCGCTGACGCTGATGTTAGGTCCGTTAGAAGATTTGTTAACACATCAGCGTGAATCATTTTCAACAATAGAAAGAGAACACCTAGAAACAGTACATCGCAACGCCCTGCGCTTGCTGAAGCTCGTCAATACTCTGCTTGATTTCTCACGCATTGAAGCCGGACGCATTCAAGCTGTTTACGAACCCACGGATTTATCAGCTTTTACCGCCGAGTTAGCAAGCGTGTTTCGCTCGGCGATCGAACGCGCCGGAATGCGGCTCATTGTCGATTGTCCTCCATTGCCCGAACCTGTGTTTGTCAACCAAGAAATGTGGGAAAAGATTGTTCTCAATCTACTCTCAAATGCGTTCAAGTTTACTTTTGAGGGCGAAATTACAATCTCGCTGCGATGGGCAAGCGATCGCGTTGAATTAGCAGTTCAAGACACAGGAACAGGCATTGCAGCGGAGGAAATTCCCAATTTGTTTAAACGGTTCCATCGAGTACCAGGAGCGCGCGGACGTACATACGAAGGTTCGGGAATTGGTCTATCGCTCATCCAGGAACTCGTCAAACTACACGGAGGGACAATTTCAGTCACGAGCGAAGTTGATCGCGGCACGCGCTTTGTCGTGTCGATTCCCACAGGCTCAGCGCATTTACCTAGCGATCAGATCGTTGCAACTCATACCGCAGCAATTACAGCAACAAATCGATCTTCTTATATTGAAGAAGCACTCCGCTGGCTACCAGAAAAAGTAGGGGAGCAGGGGAGCCAGTGCGGTGCGGTGCTTTCTCCCTGCGTTGTAACAACTGGCACGAGCAGAGAAGCAGAGGTGAGTGATGCTCGATTATTGCCTACTGCGTCTGCGCATATTCTCCTTGTAGACGACAATGCCGATATGCGCGATTATGTCAAGCGACTCTTAAGCCAGCAGTACCAAGTCAAAGCTGTTGCCGATGGTATCGCCGCTTTAGAAGCTATTCGCCAACAACGCCCCGATCTTGTCCTGACAGATGTAATGATGCCTCGGCTCGATGGTTTTGGATTACTGCGCGAACTACGAACTGACCCGATTACGCGAGAAATTCCAATTATTTTACTATCTGCGCGTGCAGGAGAAGAATCTTGCGTCGAGGGATTAGCAGCAGGAGCCGATGATTATCTCATCAAACCTTTCTCGGCGCGCGAATTGCTAGCAAGAGTCGAAGCAAGCTTGAAGCTAGCACGCTTGCGGCAAGAGGCAGCCCAGCGCGAACAAACTATCCTGGAGCGCGTTACCGATGCATTTGTGGCGTTTGATCGCGACTTGCGCTTTACTTACGCTAATTCCAAAGCGTTACAAATCATGCGCAAAACATTCGATGAAATCTTTGACAAAACGCTTTGGGAAGTTTTGCCTGATCTGATTGGTACGCCAATTGAGCAAGCATATCGACAAGCGATCGCAGGGGAGGTTACAACATTTGAAGAATATTATCCACCGCATGACCTGTGGTTAGAAGGGCAGCTTTACCCCTCAGAAACAGGGCTTTCTGGATTTTATCGAGATATTACACAACGCAAACACACCGAAGCAGTTCTCAGACATAGCGAAGAACAGTTTCGGCAACTTGCAAATGCGATGCCACAAATTGTCTGGATTGCGCGCGCCGATGGCGAACCAGAGTATGTCAGTCAACGATGGGTTGAGTATACAGGGCTGACACTTGCCCAAACGAGCGATCGCGCAAATATTACTCAAGTCATCCATCCTGACGATCTTGAGCCAACGTATGAAATTTGGCAGTCTTGTCTTGCAACAGGATCGCTTTATCAAACCGAGTTTCGCTTGCGGCGGATTGATGGTACTTATCGCTGGTTCCTCTGTCGCGCTGTACCGATTTGCAACGAGCAAGCGCAAGTGGTTCATTGGTACGGCACATTAACGGATATTGACGATCGCAAACGTACCGAGGAAGCCCTACGCCAAAGCGAATCTCGCTTTCGTCTGATCGTCGAAAGTGCCAAAGATTATGCAATTTTTACCCTCGATCTGAATGGCATTATCACAAGCTGGAATTCGGGCGCACAAAGACTTTTAGGCTACACCGAAATTGAAGCTATTGGTTGTCACGGTCGTTTGATTTTTACACCAGAAGACAATCTGCAAAATCAAGCTGATCGGGAAATGCACATCGCCCTACACGCAGGGCAAGCGGAAAACGAACGCTGGCACGTCCGCAAAGACGGTAGTCGCTTTTGGGCAAGTGGAATCGTGATGCCGCTACGCGATGAAGCTGATAATGTACAAGGCTTTGTCAAGATCATGCAGGATAAAACAACGCAGCGCCAGGCAAACGAACGGCTGCATCTGCTGTATGAAACGACGAGTCATCTCCTCGCCGCAGAAAACCCGTTGGCAATAATGAACAATTTGTTTAGCAAACTGCAAACCGAGTTAGAGTTGCACTACTACTACAACTTCATGGTTGAAGAAAAAGACGGTCAGCAAATGCTTCGTCTCAGAAACTATGCAGGAATTTCAGACACAGCCGCGCAGGCGATCGCACAGATCGAATTCGGTCAATATATCTGTGGATTAGTTGCACAAGAACGCCGTCAAGTTGTCTTTGACCAAGCACAAATCGCAACTCATCCCAACGCACAGATCATCCGTTCGATGGGTATTACTGCCTACGCAAGTCAGCCACTGATTGCGCAAGGACGGTTACTTGGGACGCTTTCGTTCGCTAGTCGGACTCGTCAGCGCTTCACACCCGAAGAAATTGATTTGCTGCAAGCAACGTGTGACCAAGTAGCAGTGGCGCTGGAACGGGCAAATTTGACAACTTCATTGCAGCAGCAAGCTGAGCAGTTGCAACAAGCTAACCGCATCAAAGACGAGTTTTTGGCAGTATTATCGCACGAGTTGCGGTCGCCGCTGAATCCGATTCTTGGTTGGTCAAAGCTACTGCAAACTCGCAAGCTTGATGAGGCAAAGACTGCACAAGCCTTAGCAACGATTGAACGCAATGCGAAGTTGCAATCTGAACTGATCGAAGATCTGCTCGATGTCTCGCGCATCCTGCAAGGAAAGCTGAATTTAAATGTTGCTGTGGTTAATTTAGCATCGACAATTCAGGGCGCGATTGAAACCGTGCGTCTAGCAGTAGAAGCCAAATCAATCGAGTTAACGGTAAACCTTGACTTTAATGTAGAAGTTTCCGGTGATGCAACGCGCTTACAGCAAGTGATGTGGAACCTGCTTTCTAACGCGGTCAAATTTACGCCTACAGGCGGTCGCGTTACGGTAGAGTTAACACAGGTTCGCAATCAGGCTCAAATCAAAGTCAGCGACACAGGCAAAGGCATTCAACCTGATTTCTTGCCTCATGTATTCGACTACTTTCGCCAAGAAGATGGCAAAACGACGCGCAAGTTTGGCGGATTGGGTTTGGGACTCGCGATCGTACGGCACTTGGTTGAACTGCATGGCGGTACAGTCGAGGTAGAAAGTCGCGGTGAAAATCAGGGAGCAACGTTTACAGTACAACTTCCCCTCATACGCAGTGAACCAACAGTCGATCAGAATCACCAATCGTCGGAACTCCCACCCAATTTAAACAACGTTCAAGTTTTAGTGGTTGACGACGATACTGATACTAGAGACTTTGTTGTTTTTGTGTTGGAACAGGCAGGAGCAACGGTAATCTCAGCAACTTCAGCAAAGGAGGCGGTAGTAGCTTTAACGAACTCTCAACCGGATGTATTAGTCAGTGATATTGGGATGCCAGAGATGGATGGCTATATGCTGATGCAACATATTCGCTCACAGCGCCGCGATATTCCAGCGATCGCACTGACTGCTTATGCTGGCGATTTCAATCAGCAACAAGCTTTACGCGCCGGATTTCAACAACATATCACTAAACCTGTCGAGCCAGAGACGTTAGTCAAAGCGATCGCAACACTGATCAAATACAACGAAAGCAGCATCTAACCTTTGCTCTCGCCTGACACTCACTGGATGAATTTAATCTTGTCTCTCAGCATTGGTGGCTACCGCGTACACACAAGTGGTCGGATCTAGCAAAATCCCTGGCAAACCGCCCCCAAGCCACGCCAGTTCCTACAACGGAGGTTCTTCCCGCGCGTGAGCGCAAGTAGTGTGGATTTATACCATTTCACTTTAAATTTGCTACAAATGGGTAGCAGAGGAGATCTGAGGTGCAGAGGGAGAAATTAACTGTAGTTCTTATTTAGTGAAATAGTATTAGGGGGCGAAAAAGCTGGGAGCGAAGCCAGCCTAGACTTGTGTGTACACTGTAGGCATTGGGGGAGCGCGAGAGGGGGCGGGAGACTTCTAAATTACTTAAAGTTCCTGACTTGTGCGGGATTTAGAGGCGAGTTATGATTCGTGCCAGAGGTCTACTGTATATTTACTGAAGTTTTAGTATCAATAAAAACTAATAATACTAAATTTATCAGCAAAACCTCGCTTGGAAATATACCCAAACTAACGCTAATTTGCTTTTGTAACATTTATTCACTTAAATGCGCTAAGCAACCAATTTTGGCTGTAAAGTGTCTAATTTAACATCTTTAAATTAATTTTCTATCTGCCATCTCAGCATTGTTAGCCTAACTCAAGATGAACAAGCCTCATCAATCGCGCAATATCAGCTTGTTTGCTCAACTTGCTACCTCATTACTCGCGGTACCTGTTCCCACAATATTGGGAGGGTGGTTCGTTGCAACAACTACAGCCGCACTAGCGGATATTGCAGTCGTCGATCGCTTACCTCCACCGCCATCCGTCCCACTCGCAAAAGAAGAGTTACCGCCGCCGTCAATTTTTGTTCCCCGCGAATTTGATTTTCAAGCACCATCATCGAATACACTACCAGCGCTTAGTAATCCCAATAGTACCAATTTGAACTATTTAGTTTATGTTGATGATGTGACTTCTCCAACGCTAGAGCAAGTCAAACAACTTGAACCACAAGCTTTTGTGCGGCAGTACAATGGACGTCGTATCGTTCAAGCTGGAGCATTTGCGCAAAACTCGAATGCCCAGCAACGCGCTCAGGAACTTAAATCGGTTGGAGTAACAGCGCGGATTGTCGATTTAAGTACGGGTACTGACACGGCGTTTGTTGGTGATGCGCGGTCATATTTTGTCGTCATTCCGGATCGCCAAGAAAGTTTACCAGCGATCGCCGACCAAATTAGACAACTACAACAAAATGTTGTCATTGACGTCAGCCAGCAACAGCAACCACGAGGACCACACGTCCGCGTCGGACCCTTTTCCAGTCGTGCTTTAGCCGAACAATGGAACCAATTTTTCCTCAACTCTGGCTTAAGAAACGCGCGAGTCTACTATGGTCGCTAATGATGTAATGCTAACTCGCTAGGGGAAAGCCAGCGGCGAGAATCCAACCAAAGAACAAAGCACTCGCCAGCGCAGAACTCCACGCTTCGTCAACCAGCGCCACTACAAATGAGAGAACAGCAATCAATGGCGGGAATAAGGGTAACAAAAGAAACATAAAACCCAATTGCGGCAGGAAGTTCAGCGTTAACACAAAGCCACCAATTAAAATGGCGCTTTGGGCAAACCACCAACCAACTCGCGCTTTAGCGCCAATTCCTTGCTGCGCAATACCCGATGCTAAAAACCAAGGAAGACAGGCAATACTTAAGGGCAACCACAGTTGTAGGCGCGTGGGAATCAACCACCATTGCAACCAAACAACTTGTGCCACCGCACCAAACGCAACCCACAACAAGGCAAACAACACTAATCCTAATCCCGCCATCCGCCATGTAGGACGCGGCAAATGAGCAAGTAACGCTAGCCAAGCCACACCAGCGATGCAAAACCACAATCCCACGGCTGCGCCTACCTGTACGCCACCGAGACTGGCAAGTTCCACACTTCGATTTAAAAATGTTAACGCGATCGCAGCAACGAAAGGTGCTAGCAGCAACCCACCCCAGCGTTTTGCCGAATGGACTTTTTTCAAGTAAGGTTTGGGCAGCACAATTTTAGAAGCGACTGCTGTGAGTAGCAATAACCAACCGAAAAGATGCAAGCCATACCAACCCATGCGACGATCCGCATACTCGGTACGATTGAACTGATTAAAAGTTGCATTCAACCAACGTAACGCGGCTTGATGACTAACATCATTGAAGAGAATCGTAATATGCTCGGCGTTCGGTACGACAACAAGTTCGCGGGCAGTTCCTGCTGCAAAGTCGAAATTAGTACCGCCACTCGCAGCTAATAAACGCTGCGCATTCGCGATAAATCGACCTTCCCAACTTCCTGCTTGCAGTTGTAAGTTATGAGGAGCTTGCGCTGTTACACCTGCACCCGTTGGCGAAACTGCGATCGTTGCTGCAAAAGTGTGAACGTGTTCAATTCCCGCAGCCATAACGATACCACTTCCCATCGAGTGACCCAGGAGTGCTAGACGCGTGCGGTCAACTTCGGGTTGCTCTAACAGCGCCTTTAACGCCACATTCAGGTTTTGCTGTAACTCAAAGCGCTGTAGTCGATTGGGATTTGCGCCATGCCCATCAAAGTCCCACAGCATCGTTGCGTAGCCTGCACGGGCTAGAACGTGCGCGTAACCCAGCATTAATTGCTTTGAGCCTGCATAGCCATGCGCGATCAAAACTCCAGGGACAGCTTTGGCTTGTTGCGGCGCGAGATAGAGTAGTGGAATACTTTCGCGTTCAAACGTGCGGATCGTTAGTCCACTTCTAGCGGCGATAATTCCCCACCAGGATAAACCAATGAGCAAGATTGATAAAAATAATAGCCATTGCCGCAGGCGTTTCAATCGAATTGCTCCCAGTTGAGTAATGTAGGAGAGGTGAGGGTTCATAGGGGCAAGGCAATACCTTACCCATTGCCTTACTCGTAGTCAGAAGTTTAGAGATAGTAGTGTCAAATTTACACAAAGCTGCAAGTGCAAACTCAGTCATAAAAATGACAAATTTACTTCCAAATCTATCGCAAAGTATAGTTTTGCAACAAGACTTTTATCTTAAATACAAATGAAGGTCTGAGGATGAAAGTGTGAATGATTTTGGCTCAGAACACAATCTTGGCGAGGAAGTTTTCATTTTTCCAGCGTCGTTTGCGCAACAGCGATTGTGGTTTATTGACCAATTAATTCCAGGAAATTCGCTTTATACAATTCCGCTTGGATTTCGGCTTACAGGTTCGTTAAATCGCGCAGCGTTGGAACAAAGTATACAGGCGATCGCTGACCGTCATGAAACGCTGCGGACAAGCTTTGATGCGATCGACGGGCAGTTAGTACAAGTCATTTCGCCAACGATACAAGTGTCATTTCCTTGTATTAACCTACAAACCATACCAGCAACAACCCGCGAGAAAGTTGCGCTTGAGCAGATTCGGCAAGCAATTCAACAGCCTTTTCATTTAAATCAAGAATTCTTGTTCCGAGTACAGTTATGGCAACTGCATCAAGCCGAGCATCTACTGCTGATTTTACTACACCACATCATTTTTGATGAATGGTCTAGTGGTATTCTGATTCGAGAACTAGGTCAGCTTTATACTGCGTTTGCTAGTCATCAACCTGCTAAGCTGCCAGAGTTGCCCATTCAATATGCCGATTTTGCGCATTGGCAACGTGAGTGGTTGCAAGGAGAAGTCTTGAATGCGCAGTTAAACTATTGGCGACAGCAATTAAAAGATGTACCTAGTCTCAATTTACCGTCTTCACCGCGTCCTTTGCTGCCGAGTTATCGCGGTGCGAGTCAATTACTAGAGTTACCACAGCAGTTACTCGATGCGCTAGAAGAATTGAGTCAACAACCAGGCGCGACACTGTTTATGACGTTACTAGCTGCATTTCAGACGTTGCTACACCGTTATACAGGACAAACTGATATTGCGATAGGTTCGCCGATCGCTAATCGTCACCGCAGCGAACTTGAAGGCGTTATCGGGTTTTTGGTAAATAGTCTCGTCTTGCGCACAAATCTAGCAGGCGATCCGACATTTCGCGTTTTGTTAGAACGCGTGCGAGATGTCACACTAGCAGCTTATGCGCATCAAGATTTACCGTTTGAAAAACTCGTAGAAGAATTGCAACCTGTACGCAGTCTCAGCCAAAATCCGCTGTTCCAAGTTGTGTTTGCGCTGCAAAATGCACCAATGGAGCAACTTGAATTACCAGGATTAACGCTGAGTTCGGTTGATTTTGAGATTGAAACGACGCGCTTTGACTTGGAATTGTATGTTTGGAAGTGTGCGGGTAATTTTAGGAGTTTGTGGGGAAAAGGATGGCAACAATCTGACGGATTGCGCGGTGTCATTATTTATAACACTGATTTATTTGATGCAGAGGCGATCGCATCATTGCGACATCATTTTCAGACGCTTTTAGAAGCGATTGTCGCGAACCCAGATATGCATTTATCTAGATTACCGCTATTAAGTACCCAAGCGCAGCAACAGCTATTAACGAGTTGGCAGAATACTCAGACCGATTATCCTACGAATGCTTGTCTTCATCAACTATTTGAGGCGCAGGTTAGGCAACAACCGCAGGCGATCGCGGTACGCTCTGCAACTCAACAATTCACCTATCACGAGTTGAACCAAGGAAGCAATCAACTAGCGCGTTATTTACAGAAACTGGGAATCAAGACGGAAATGCCTGTGGGAATTTGCCTAGAGCAAACGACAGAGATTATTGCCGCAATGCTGGCGATTCTCAAGGTGGGCGGTGCTTACGTGCCAATTGACCCTAGTTCGCCCCCTGAACGACTGCGCTTTTTACTGGAGGATGCGCAAGTTTCTGTAGTATTAACACAGAAAAACTTAGTAGCAATTGAGACAATAAAGACGAAGGTAATTTATCTAGAGCAAGAATGGAGTGCGATCGCACAGGAATCCGAGGAAAATCTCGATACTCCTGGCAACGCTGAGCAACTGGCTTATATTATCTATACTTCTGGTTCAACCGGAACGCCTAAAGGAGTCATGATACCGCACCGCGCGGTTAATCGGTTAGTTTGTCAAACGAACTACGTGCAGATCCAACCAGGCGATCGCGTAGCACAAGTTGCCAATATTGCGTTTGATGCTGCCACATTTGAGATCTGGGGTGCATTGCTCAATGGTGCTGAATTAGTTGGAATTGAACGCGAGACAACGCTTTCACCTACTGAGTTGAAAAGCGCAGTGCAGCAACAGCAGATTAATATTATGTTTTTGACAACGGCATTATTCAATCAAACCGCGAGTCAAATTCCCGATGCATTTCAATCGCTGAAATATCTGTTATTCGGCGGTGAAATGGCAAATCCCGATTATGTTCGTACTGTACTACAACACGGCAAACCGCAGCATCTCATTCACGTGTATGGACCAACCGAAAACACAACATTTTCCACCTGGTATGAAGTGCAGGAAGTGCCAGAAGCAACGACAATTCCTATTGGTCGGGCAATAGCGAATACTCAGGTATACGTGTTAGACGCACATCTTAACTTAGTTCCTGCGGGAATTCATGGCGAAATTTATCTTGGTGGAGATGGGCTAGCACAGGGGTATTTAAACCGCCCAGAGTTGACGGCTGAAAAGTTTATTGGTAATCGCTTCGGTTATGGGAACCTTTATCGAACTGGCGATCGCGCTTGTTATCGTAGCGATGGCAACATTGAATTTTTAGGTCGCAGCGACGATCAAGTCAAAATTCGGGGTTTTCGCGTGGAATTGGGCGAGATTGAGGCAGTTTTAGCACAACATCCAAGTGTCAAAACCGCAGTTGTAAACGTGCGCGAACTTGCAGGAGATCGACAACTCATTGCTTACGTTGTCCCTACTGCGACGGTAGTCAGCGATCGCGAATTGCGGTCTTTTTTGAAAACACAACTACCTGCGTATATGCTACCTGCGATGTTTGTACCACTCAAGACACTACCCTTAACGACTAACGGTAAAATCGATCGCCAAGCGCTACTATTACCTACAACCGAACCAGAAACGATTGTGGTTGCTCCTAGCACCTCAATAGAAAAGTCATTGGTAGATCTATGGTGTCAATTATTAGGACGCAAACAAGTAGGAATTTACGACAATTTCTTTGAACTGGGAGGACATTCGCTGCTAGCAACGCAACTGATCTCGCGCATCCGCGATCGCTTTCAAGTAGAAATTTCCTTACGGAGTTTGTTTGAGACTCCCACGATCGCCCAACTCGCGCAACAGATCGACGCAGTGACGAAGGTAACGTTTGATAATCAAAGTCAGCAACGCGAGGAAATCGAACTATGACTACGATTGTTGAGTTCCTAGCATATCTAAAAAGCTTAGACGTGCAGGTATCAGTAGAAGGCGATCGCGATGCGTCTCTAGCCGAAATTCGCCTACGCTGTAACGCACCAGAAGGAACTTTAACACCACAATTGCGCCAGCAAATAGTTGAGCGCAAAGCCGAAATCGTCGCCTATCAGCGATCGCAACTTATAGAATCACTTCCACAAATTCAACCTATGGCGCACGAGGGTACAATTCCTCTATCATTCGCGCAGCAGCGCTTGTGGTTTTTGTATCAGCTTGCGCCTCATAATCCCTTCTACAATATACCTGCGGCAATTCGATTGCAGGGAAATCTCAATCAAACAGCATTAGAGCGATCATTTAATGAAATTGTCCGTCGTCATGCCGCGCTGCGTACTACATTTAAAACTGTTACAGGACCTGTTCAAGTCATCGCCCCTGAAGTCAAAATCACGATACCTGTTGTAGATTTGCGATTTGTTCCGCTTGACGAACGCGATTCTATGACGCAACAACTAGCAACTACCGAAGCACAGCGTCCGTTTAATCTTAGTACGGATCTGCTTTTACGCGTGACACTCCTACAATTTGATGCCAGCGAGTCAGTTTTGCTGTTGACGATGCATCATATCGTCGCAGATGGTTGGTCATTAGGGGTACTCGTACAGGAACTCGCTTGCTTTTACAGCGCCTTTGTCGAAGAGCGATCGCCAACATTACCTTCATTACCGATACAATACGCCGACTTTGCCTGCTGGCAGCGTAACGAATTACAACAACAAGTTTTAGAAGAACAACTAGGTTACTGGCGATCGCAATTGCAGAATCTCTCGGTGCTAGAGTTACCAAGCGATCGCCCGCGTCCTACCGTCCAAACTTACCGAGGTGCAACGTATCGTTTACAGTATTCTCCTTCGCTTACTCAGGCGCTAGAGAAATTGAGTCAGCAAGAAGGTGTGTCGCTGTTTATGCTGCTGCTGGCTGCGTTTCAAACATTGCTCTATCGCTATACAGGGCAGGAAGATATTGCTGTCGGATCGCCGATCGCAAATCGTCACCGTAGCGAACTAGAACACCTAATTGGCTTTTTTGTCAATAGTTTGGTACTGCGAACAAATTTAGCGGGTAATCCCACGTTTCGCGAATTATTGCAGCGGGTGCGAGATGTGGCACTAGCAGCGTATACGTATCAAGACTTACCGTTTGAAAAACTCGTTGAAGAACTCGAACCAGAACGCGATCTCAGCCGCAATCCACTGTTTCAAGTCGCATTTGCGCTACAAAACGCCCCAATGCAGCCGTTAGAACTACCAGGAGTCACGCTAAAACCTGTTCCAATAGAATCAGGAACTACGCGGTTCGATCTCGAAGTTCATTTGTGGGAACCGCATCATGGATTGCGTAGTTTGTGGGAATCGCAAGCGGGTTTAAGTGGCTTTGTATCTTACAGTGAAGATTTGTTCGATCGCGAGACGATCGCGCGTTTAGTTGCGCATTTTCAAACTCTCCTCGAAGGTATAGTCGCCAATCCTGATGCTCGATTATCTGAACTACCACTCCTGACACCCGCAGAACAACAGCAACTCGGTGAATGGAGTCATGGTGCATCCACAGCAGAAGTTACGCAGTTGCCCCCTAAGTCCCCCACGTGTGGGGAATTTATGGGGCAAATACATCAGTCCTACACCGAACCAATTCCAGAATGCTTTCATCATATCTTTGAAGCACAAGCACAGCAGTTCCCTGATGCGATCGCCGTTGTTTGCGATCGCGAGTCACTCACTTATCAAGAGTTGAATCAACGCGCGAATCGACTAGCACAGACATTACGAAAAATCATTCAACCGGATGATTTAGTAGGGTTGTGTGTCGAACGTTCGCTGGATACAGTTGTTGGCATTTTAGGAATTCTCAAAGCTGGCGGCGCTTATGTACCACTCGATCCTCAATATCCACAGCACCGCCTGCAATTTATCCTGACAGATACACAAATTGCCATTCTCCTAACTCAATCGTGGTTAGTCGAAACGCTACCAGCAACTCATGCACAAATTCTTTGCCTCGATCAACCTTTACCAGAACAAAATCAGGAAGTACCACATCAAGCGGTAACGAGTGACAACCTTGCGTACGTCATCTACACTTCTGGTTCTACTGGTACACCCAAAGGAGTATTAATCTCGCATCGCGGGTTATCTAACGTCGTCACCGCACAGCGTCAAATCTTCAACGCATCCGGTGAAAGTCGCATTCTGCAATTTAGTTCGCTCAGTTTCGATGCGTCAGTGTTTGAAATAGCGTTAGCCTTCGGTTCAGGGGGTACGCTATACATTCCACCCAAGTCAGCACAGTTACCAGGAACCGCACTCATTCAATTTCTCCAAGACAACGCGATTACGCACGCGCTACTTACTCCAGGAGTATTGAATGTTCTCCCACCTGCGGAACTTCCTGCACTGCAAACGCTCATCACAGGTGGCGAAGCTTGTTCGCGTCAGGTAATCGATCGCTGGGCTGTCAATCGTCAGTTTTTCAATGCTTATGGACCTACAGAAACGACGATTTGGGCAACAGTTGGCGAATTGCATCCCGCGCAGCCAATCACAATTGGTCATCCGGTCGCTAACACTCAGGTATACATTCTCGATGCTGCCCTTAATCAAGTACCCGTAGGTATATCAGGCGAATTATACATCGGTGGGGCAGGACTCGCACGCGGCTATCTCAATCGTCCAGCATTAACCGCCGAAAAGTTTATTGCGAATCCCTTCATAAAGGGAGAGAGGCTTTATCGAACAGGCGATCGCGCTCGTTACCGGAATGGCACAATCGAGTTTTTGGGGCGAATCGATACCCAAATTAAAATTCGCGGCTTTCGCGTCGAGTTGGGCGAAATCGAAGCAACACTGCAACGCCATCCCGCTATTCAAGACGCAGTTGCGATCGCTTTGCAAGAAACCGATAATTTACGCTTAATCGCGTATTTTAGTCTCAATCATCAGCAATGCGAACAACTTCTACAAACGCAACAAATCCAGCAGTGGCAAACGCTCTATAATCAAACTTACCAACCCCCAAGCAATTCGGGCTGCGATTTCGATATCACTGGCTGGAATAGTAGTTATACTGGACAGCCAATTCCTGTTGAGCAAATGCAAGTGTGGGTAAGCGATCGCGTGGCGCAAATTCTCGCGCTTCATCCCCAACGCGTATTAGAGATCGGCTGTGGTACAGGATTATTGCTGTTTCAGATTGCCCCACACTGTCAAAGTTATTGGGGAACAGACTTTTCAGCATCACTAGAAGCGATTCAACGTCGGTTAGATGATTCTGCCTTATCGCAAGTTAAACTGCTGCACCGCATGGCAACGGATTTTACTGCAATTCCCTCTGCGGCGTTTGACGTCGTGATTCTTAATTCGGTAGTGCAATATTTTCCTAGTGTAGATTACCTGATGCAGGTGCTAGAAGGCGCAATTCAGGCAGTCGCGCCAAATGGTGTGCTATTTATCGGTGACGTGCGGAGTTTACCGCTACTGACAGCGTTTCATACCTGGATGCACTTTGCCCAAGCCGAACCAGGGTTAGAACAAATGCAACTGCGGCAAAAAGTCGAGCGATCGCACTTTGAAGAACCCGAACTAGCAATCGATCCCATGTTTTTTAACGCCTTACGCGATCGCTTTCCTCGCATTCAGCGCGTCCAAATTCGCCTCTCACGAGGTCGCAGTCATAATGAAATGATACAATTTCGCTACAATGTGTTGCTCTACATGGATGAAGCTGCGGCGACAACTTCGATCGCATGGAGAGATTGGAAACAGCAGCCACTCAGCGTTGCTGATGTTCAAAATCATTTACTAGAGGCTGAACCAGAAATTTTTGGTATAACTAACGTTACTAACAGTCGAGTAAACGCCGCAGTCAAAACCGCCGATTGGCT
This sequence comes from Gloeocapsa sp. PCC 7428, assembly GCF_000317555.1. Taxonomy (GTDB): domain Bacteria; phylum Cyanobacteriota; class Cyanobacteriia; order Cyanobacteriales; family Chroococcidiopsidaceae; genus Chroogloeocystis. Next base: position 5,096,971 of record NC_019745.1, on the reverse strand, counting down.
ATTTCATCAAACCTCGCCAAAAACTGTTGGACGAATGCGCGAAGTGTTAGAGTCTACAGAATTGGCGATTGATCCCCAAGATTGGTGGGATTTAGAATCTGTATTGCCGTACCGTGTAGAAATTGCGTGGTCTACACAAACACAAACGGGTGACTATGATGTTGTATTGATTCGACAGGGAAGTCGAGAAGTTGATTTACCGATCGCTCAGCAGCAAGCGAATCAAGCTTGGAAGAATTACACAAACAATCCGCTACAAGCTCAATTTGCACGTCAACTCGTACCGCAGCTATGCGAATACCTAGGGCAAACTTTACCCGACTATATGATACCTTCGGTGCTTGTACCTGTAGAATCCTTTGTTCTAACGGCTACTGGTAAAATCGACCGCCGTGCTTTACCATCTCTAGAGGCAACTCAGACATCAAAGCCAACCATTACGCCGCGATCGCATACAGAATCCATGCTAGCCGATATTTGGGAGGAATTGCGACTTAAGCACGTGAGTGTTCACGACAATTTCTTTGAGTTGGGCGGACATTCGTTACTAGCGACACAACTTGTCTCGCGCGTGCGTGATATGTTTGGGATTGAAGTGCCTCTACGCAGCGTGTTTGAAGCGCCAACGATCGCGCAACTGGCTATAGTTATTGATAAATTGCGCAACACCGCACCGCAACACATTCCGCCATTAGTCCGGCTCGATCGCGCAGCACACAGTCGCTTGCGATCGTCGTTAACAACTGACAAATCGGCTACTCAAAATCCTCCATCTCCACAGCAGGCTACAGAAGTTTGGTCGCCGCTGGTTCCCTTAACGCTTGGAGGTCACAAACAACCTTTTTTCTGCGTTCATCCGATCTTTGGTATTGTCTTTCCTTATCTAGAATTGGCACATTACCTAGGAAGCGATCGCAGTTTCTACGGACTTCAACCTCTGGGATTGGATGGCAAACAACCGCCTTTGAAACAGATTGAAGCAATGGCTGCATATTACCTCCAAGCAATTCAAACTGTGCAGCCGCATGGTCCCTATTACTTGGGTGGTTGGTCGTTTGGGGGACTTGTTGCGTTTGAGATGGCGCAACAACTAACGCAAGCAGGGCAAGAAGTCGCACTTTTGGCAATTTTTGATACTCCAGCGCCAATTGCTGCGAATCAACCTTCGCTTGGTCATAGCCTTAAGGTTTTGCTCAAAACAGCGCTCTGGTCTACGCTGCCGTTTCTGCTAGACTATACTGCGATCGTCCTTAATTCTCAACGGCTGAAAGCATCTCAACACGCAAATAGCAAGCGCCAAAAGCAGAATTGGTTTTCTCGCTGGCAATGGTTAGCTATTGCTAATTTAATACCAGAGGAGTCACAATTACGCTTAGTCGATGAATCCGCGATCGCGCCTATGTTGCGGATCTTTTATGCCAATAGCCAAGCAGCGTATCGATATACGCCGCAAAATTACCCTTACTGCATTACGCTATTCAAAACGCTTGATCCTGCTAATCACTGTCGAGATGCCACGTTAGGTTGGAGTCAACTAGCTAAAGACATACGAATTCATTTGATACCAGGAAATCATCTATCGATGTTGAAGCCGCCTTACGTTCAAACCTTAGCGCAACAATTAAAACAATACCTTTGATACCGTTTCACTTTATATCAGGAGTCAGGGTTAAACTCTTGTCAGGGAAATCAATATGAGCTTCTATAACATCCTAATGTTGATTAGGACAGGACTTATACCATTTCACTTTCAAGTTACTATAAATAGGCAGCTTCAGGAGCAGAGGAGAAATGATTTGTCGTTTTTATTTACTGAAATGGTATTAGGCAACAGCTACCCTGAACAATCGCTGTTTTGTGAGTAGCCGCTTTTTTGGAGGGGGTTTGGGGGACGCAACCGTGAGCCAGCGCGTTGCGGGGGTTCCCCCCGTTGTAGCGACTGGCGTCCCCCGATGGGGGGATTGGGGGGAAGCCCCCCAATTCTTGGTTCTAATTAAAACGCTCAGATTGCGTAAGTCATATAGGACTATAAAGTGGCTACAAAAAGAGCTTCCAAAAACAAAGTCCCCACTTGTGGGGGACTTTGGGGGCTTCTCTACGCCTCAAACTTAAGCCAGACTTGTGGATACACCGCAGGTACATGAGGAGATTAGCCGATTAACTAGCAATATACTCTTGTACGTTTGCTCTGCGGCGGCGCAAGTGGGCTAACGCTTGATGCTCTAGTTGTCGAACTCGCTCGCGGCTAAGATTGAGACGTTCGCCTACTTTGGCTAAAGAAAGCTCATTACCGTCTTCTAATCCAAAACGCAGGTTTAACACTTCGCGCTGTTGCGGGGTCAGTTCTGCCATCAGATGGTCGAGGTCTTGACGCAAAGACTCTTGAGTCATGTAATGCTCTGGAGAAGGCCCTTCATCTTCAAGCAAATCTTGTAACTCAGTATCTTGGTTATCGCCAACACGAACATCGAGAGATACTGGCTGACGCGCCAGGTTCAAGTACTCGCGAATTTGGCTAGGTTCGAGTTCTAACTCGGTTGCAATCTCGGCTGGGCTAGGACTACGACCTAAGCGCTGTGCAAGTTCGCGCTGAATCTTCTTGATTTTGTTCAGCTTTTCAGTGATATGGATAGGTAGACGAATGGTGCGGGCTTGTTGGGCGATCGCACGCGTAATCGCTTGGCGAATCCACCAATATGCATACGTGGAAAACTTATAACCACGTGTAGGGTCGAACTTCTCGACACCGCGCTCAAGTCCCATCGTTCCTTCCTGAATCAAATCCAGGAATTCCATATTACGCTTTTGGTACTTCTTGGCAATAGCTACCACTAAGCGCAAGTTTGCTTCGATCATCTTTTGCTTAGCGCGTTGTCCCCGCCGCACTGTGTCGTGCAAATCAGCTTCAGACATTTTCACGTGTGAAGCCCACTCTTGTACGGTTGGTTCGCGGTGCAATTTCTTTGCTAAAGCTTCTTTGGCGTCTAGCACAGACATCATCTGCTGTACCTGCTTGCCATAGATAATTTCTTGCTCACGAGTTAGCAGTGGGACACGACCGATCTCGCGCAGATAAGTGCGCACCATATCAGCCGTGAAGCGGGTGTTGGTGGTTTCTTCGGTTGGGGTGTTAACAGTGGGCATTGGTGCGTCGTCAACTCCGTAAACAAATCAGATACTTTTTAGCTGGGGCAGATGGGGAAAGCAATCGCAAACTTTATATCAGGAACATTAGCTAAATCTCGGTGGATAAGCATCCTACAGAAGATGTAGAGACGATGCTCCCTGAGGGAAGTTTCCCAGCGCGGCTAGGCTTGTTACTGTAGTGCCACGCTCGCTTGGCACTTTAGTTAAAAAATCAATCTACTACATCCCATCAACTTGAAGTCATAATGACTTTGTTTTTAATTGTATGATAAATCTCAAGAAGAGTAAAGGGCGATAGGCACTTAAAGCAAAACAAATATTCTAACTCTTATTATGATGACTTAGCCAACGCGGAAATAGGCGCTCATCAGTAGCGAGATAACCGTACTGATACTACGGTGGAGATGGCGTGTATTCCGCATTGGGAACTATCAGTACAGGCGGCACGGCCTTACCTCTCACTACTTTATTTAAAAGCCTAAATCGGCTTTAGCTAATTCAGCCGCTGCGAAGACTTCTGAATCAGATTTTTCTTCCCAAGCAACATCGCCGATTTCTGCGTAGAATTGAGTATCATAGGGGCGCGTACGCACAACGACAGGCATAGGAACGGCATGACCCAGGATCAAAGCTTGTTGTTTAGAATCTAATTTGGCGAGAACTGACCGCAAACTTTGTGCGCCGGAAACGCCGGTGAAGATCGCATCAATGTCTTTTTCGTCGTTGAGGAGTGCGGTGATTCTCGTACCGATTTGCGACATAACTTCATTGTCAATTCCCGATGGGCGCTGATCTACTACAAGCAGGGTGACAAAGTATTTGCGCATTTCTCGCGCAATTGTCCCAAAAATCGTTTGTCCGACAACACTAGGATCGAGAAAGCGGTGGGCTTCTTCGATGGTGATTACCAAAGGCGTTGGGCGATCGCTGGCATTTTTGGATTGTAAAAACTTCTCAGCCTTACGGACATACGCGCGGTGAATACGCCGTGTAATCATATTCGTGACGAGCATATAAGAAAGCATATCCGACTGCGAACCGAACTCGACAACAACGTGTTTACCTGCTTCGAGCGACTGTAATATTTGATCGACATAGTTGTGCGGACACGCAGATCGCATATACTTGAGATTTTCTAGGCGCATCAGTTTACGTTGCAATGCGAGGAGTGAACCTTTGTGACCCCGCTTTTCATCGCAAAACATCTGAATTTCTTCGTTGGTCATATTTAACAACTGAAGAATCCAGGATTTGCCAAATTCACTAAAGAGAATATTGGCGTTGTCTAAACTTGCTTCTGATAGATTTAATTCTTGTCCGACTAAGCGAATATCCTCAATTTCTATTTGGTCGTAACTTAAATACAGTTCTTGCGCGTCGCGTACCCCACGCCGTTTTGTTGATTCAGGGTCGAGGGTGTACATTTGCACTTGCCCAGGAAACAACTGACGCAAGCCTTTGACGGTGCTAAATTGTTTTCCTTCCGATACAGCTTCCCAGCCATATTCAGAGTGCATATCAAAAATTAAGTTAACTGCTGCGCGTTTGCGAATAATTCCAGATAAGAGCAGGCGAGTTAAAAATGATTTTCCCGTACCAGATTTACCAAATACACCGTTACTACGTTCGACAAAACGATCCAGGTCAAGACAAATTGGCACATCCATATCTAATGGCTGACCGATCGCAAAGTTTCGGCGGTGCGGATCGTCTTCCCAGCCAAACACTGCGCGAAAATCACGTTCTGAAGCTTCGTAAACTTGACTAAAGTGACTCGGAATCGTCTTAACCGGCAAGAGTTCCATATTACTACTACTCTGCGGCTGAAACGAAGCTAATGAACTGCCATTAGAAACGTTCAATCGCGGGTTTCTGACCTCTATGGACAAGGCAGTGTCTTGCCCCTCTACGGTTTCCGGTGTAAACATCAACATCGGCGTGAGGTTAATTGTGCCATAGGTTCCACTTCCGGCTAGCACATCTCTTAAGAAATCATCATTAGGGCTAGGAGGATTAGCAACTATGCGGTTGCTAGAAGTCGAGAGCGCGACGTCGGTAAGCATACAAAAGAAACGCGATCGCACGCCTTCGACAATGAGGAATTTTCCTACCCGCATATCTTCTACAGAAACATCCGGATGCAATCTCACTTCTAACCCCTGGCTGAGTGACCCGTGTGTGACTGACCCTAACGGCTGTCCCGAATTCATAGCATTCCCTGCGATCCCTATGCAGCCTTATATTACGTCGGATTTTTCTTTCTGGCTACCAATTTATTCAAGAGGTCGGCGGTCAGAGGTCGGGGGTCAGCGAAATTCCTACTTGATAAATCTCTAATATGCCTCCCGCAGAAACTTTTGTCTTTCCCTAACCTCTGACTCCTGATCTCCAACCTTTTAATTCAGTTAGTCGATTTGGATTGATGTTGGTGTGGAACCGACTGTACTGACTCCTGTTAGTGGTTTACGATACTGTGCATACAGGCGATCGCGCCACTCAAAAAATGGTTGATACGCGATATTGTCGCCTAAACCAGGAATTCCTTTCCCTTTTAGTGTCGCTGGTAATTCTAGATAAGGTCCGTCAGGAAACTTGAGTAACATTGCCAAACCTGCAACAGCTAAATCAGCGAGCGTTGGTTGATCCCCAACTAAGTAGGGATTCTCTGCAAGTAACAAGCAAAGTGCTTCCAAATCTTGTTTTAAATCTTCTTCAGCCGATTTAATAACGTCTGGTCCATATCCTACACCAAAACCTAGTACTTTTAGAACATCATTAGGGACAACTCCTATCAGTGTTTTTACTACATCAGGAGTTGCCATTGGTAACAGTGACTTACGGTAACTTTCACTTTGAGTGAGTGCTCCGAATAATGCTTTACGGCTTTTGATACCGATTGATTCGTCTGCCCATTCTTCAATCAGCCAACACATTGCGCGTTGTTTTGGATCGGATGGAATAATTGGGCGGTCAGGATACTTGCGTTCGAGATATTTAGCGATTTGTGTAGAATCAGCAATATATTGATTACCATCCTTGAGTACGGGAACTTGTCTTTGACCCGTCAACCGAAAAAGCTCTAGCTGTCCTACTCCAGGAGTGACCTCGATTTTGCGATAAGCTAATCCTTTAAAATCTAATATTAAGCGAACTTTTTCTGAATATTGTGATAGTTCAAATTGGTAGAGTTCTAACATTTTGCTGCCACTCCGTTTTTTCTTCCATCAACAAAACACCTAACATTATAAAGATTTAATTATTAGAAGAATAGTTGCTGAGGTACTTTTTCAATTGATCCTAGGAATAAAGTCTGAGCTTTCTAGTGTTACTTCTAATCTTAGGAAAATTTTTATATTTTAGGCGATCGCCTAAAAGTAGAGCAGCTTTTATTCGTTTTTTCTCCTGATTTCCCAATTGCTTTCTGACAATTTCAATTACTCCAGAATATATTGAAACTCCCCTAGCATCTACCAGGGGAGCCAAAATCTTTTTGTTTATGAAGCGTGAGTGTTGTGTGTTTACGCAGTGCGACGGGTAATTAAGCCCCAGATGAAGAGAAGGATAATTGCACCTAAAATTGCAAAAATAATACTGGGTATAGTTAGCGCACCTGCTGCTGCTCCTGCCCCCACTCCACCGAACAGGGTGTTGCCTAGCCAACCTCCGACTAATGCACCCAAGATACCTAAAATAATTGTTGCTAGGATACCGCCTCCCTGATGACCAGGATAGATAGCTTTTGCGATCGCGCCTGCTATTAAACCTAGAACAATCCATGCTAGAAATTCCATTTTTAAATCCTCCTAACCTTAGCTTTTTCTCTTCCTTTCATAACTTAGAGTATCAATTGCAACATCCTGCTAACCTCTATCGTAAGTAAGAATCTAAAGTATTAGAATTTTTACTGTGCGTTATTCTTTAATCAAGCGTACCAACATGGCTAATTTAATACTTTTATGCTTGTTTAAACTCCTTTAGACACGAGCCTCAAAACTTTGTAAAGTCATATAAAAATTTGGTGTAGCCATTATTAATTTTTTACAAACTTCATGAGAAATTTTCAAAAAATGTTTGTTTGAGTATCTTGCAACAAATTTGTAGTATAGGTAACTTAATTGAATTGTGACTGGTTTAGTAAAAAATAACAAAAATTTAAGCAGACGCTGATATTATTTGTCAAAGCTACACAGTACTGAATCTGGATGTTACTGACACCAAAGCCAATATCAAACTGCTGCTTTCGGGCGATACCGCAGCTACTAGTTATAAACGTCTGGTGCATCTCTCTGGTTATGTAGGTGATCTTTGACTTTAATAACTTGAGTCTTTCTTAAGAAAGATTTGCGTGATAGTGTGGTAAAAATTTTGTAGATTTGGAGTTTAATGTTATAAAACTTAAAAATTGAGAATAAGACTCATGACGAAAATGCACATTCACAGCACTCCACTTAAAAGGTTAGCGAGCTTACTAGGAATTGTTGGCGTTAGTATCGCAGCGAGCTTTCCGATAGTTGCACAAAGCCAAGGCGTTCTCAATCCTAGACCGAGTATCTTTAATGAGCCTCCTTACAATCGAACTCCTGGTACAACTCCAGGTGCTACTCCTCCTGTTGCACCCGCACCGCCTACAGCACCAGTAACACCGCCTACAGCACCCACGACCCCTCCACAAGGGCAAACCCCAGGAGCAGCTAACAATATAGTAGCTTTAGCCGCAGCGAATAGTTCTTTCAAAACACTGACAGCAGCATTACAAGCCGCAGGTTTGACTGAAACTTTGTCAGGAACAGGACCGTTTACTGTTTTTGCGCCTACAGATGAAGCTTTTGCTGCTTTACCACAAGATGCGCTTCAGGAATTGTTAAGACCAGAAAATCGGCAACTCTTAGTACAAATTTTAACCTACCACGTAATTCCTGCGCGCGTTCAATCAAATGAACTCCAGCCTGGGGAAGTGAAAACTGTTGAAGGTGAAGCAGTCAATGTTAAAACTTCTGCAAGTGGAGTAACAGTGAATGATGCGAGAGTTGTTCAGCCAGACATTCAAGCTAGCAATGGCGTTATTCACGCGATTGACAGAGTATTGTTACCACCTAGTCTTTAATTAAAGTGTAGTTATACCGCGCTTTGAATAAAGTTAAAACTTATGCATGGGTATCTTGCTTGCGGTGTGTGGTGACAGGTAATTAATCGATTTAAAGGCTCCTTTTTGGTTATTAACTGACAAGGAGCTTTTTTTGCTAGTAGATATAAGTTTATACGTAAGTTAATAACTGTTATCTCGTTAACAGTTATACCATTTCACTAAATAAGAACTACAGTTAATTTCTCTCTCTGCTTCCTCTGCACCTCTGCTTCCTCTGCTACCCAGATGTCGCAACTTTAAAGTGAAATGGTATTACTCACTACTGGCGTCAAGATAAGTTAATATTGCCACACTTGCTATGTGTAGGGTGCGGGGAAAATGCAACTTAGTTTGTGCATGATTGTGAAAAATGAAGAACAAATACTAGCGCAATGTCTGAGAAGTGTTCAGGGTGTAGTTGATGAAATTGTTGTTCTAGATACAGGGTCAAGCGATCGCACGCCTGATGTTGCGCAAGAATTTGGTGCAAAGGTTTATACATTTGAGTGGTGTAATGACTTTGCTAAAGCACGTAATGAGTCTTTAAAGTATGTCCGCACCGATTGGGTTTTGGTGTTAGACGCAGATGAAGTCTTAGTTCCAGAAATTGTTCCGTCACTGAAGCAAGCAATACAACACGATCGCTTCTTGCTGATTAATTTATTGCGACAAGAAGTTGGTGCAGCGCAATCGCCTTACTCGCAAGTTTCACGCTTATTTCGGCGTCACCCAAATCTTTACTTTTCGCGCCCGTATCACGCATTAGTCGATGATAGCGTAGCTCGGATTATGAGCAAAGAACCTCAATGGCAAGTTGGTTATTTACCTAATGTGGCAATTTTGCACGAAGGATATCAACGCGGTGCGATCGCGCAAAAAGATAAGTTTGCGCAAGCCCAAAGCGCGATGGAAGGCTTTTTTACCGCGCACCCGAACGATCCGTACGTGTGTAGCAAGCTTGGTGCATTGTACGTCGAGACGGGTTCTTGGCATCGTGGAATTGAATTATTAGAACAAGGGCTGAAACGCAGTGGTTTAAATGCGCAAATCTTATATGAACTGCACTATCACTTAGGGATTGCTTATAGTCGCTTACAACAGCTACAAAAAGCGATCGCGCACTATCAAGCAGCCATCGGGTTATCGATTTATCCTTTACTCAAACTTGGTGCGTACAACAATTTAGGGAACTTAAAGCAAGCAACAGGCGATCTCAACGGCGCAAAATTGGCTTATGAAATTGCGTTGCAGATCGATCCTAAATTTGCCGCAGGGTACTACAACTTGGGAATGACTTTGAAAGCGATGGGATTGTTGAATGAAGCGATCGCCAAGTATCAGCAAGCGATCGCGCTCAACCCAAAGTATGCTGAAGCGTATCAAAATTTGGGCGTTGTCCTCCTCAAACTTGGTAAGCTAAACGATAGTTTAGCTGCTTTTAAACAGGCGATCGCACTCCACGAAGTACAAAATCCTGTCGAAGCAAATCGATTACGCCAAGGATTAGCCGAGATGGGGTTTGCCGTGTGAAAGATTCTGTGATAGAAAGCAACGTCATGCCTTGAGTTTGCATATGATAAGATTCTATGTTTGCTTGAAAAGTAAGAATTTCCTCATTTAATTCTCATCTAAATTTCATCAACTCGTATTAACTTAGACTTCTAGTGAATGTAGAGTTAGGAAATGCTTAATTGAGCGCCTAACAATAATTACATTGACTTTGGAAACAGGTTCTATGAAATTAGGGTAATTTTAGAATTCGGTCCTATCGAGGAAATAAGACCGAATTTTATTTTAATATAAATAAATCTTATTTCTCTCCATTTGCTATTTAGTGCCGTTGCTGCTACAAAATCATTAGCTACATTACTATTTTTTACATTAAAGCTGAGGCTCAAGGTAATTATTTAGCATGAGAATTTTATTAGTTGAAGATGACGAGCGTATTGCAGATTCGCTTGCCGAAGCTCTCACTGACCAACATTATGTTGTTGATATCGCGGCTGACGGTCAAATGGGCTGGGATTTTGTTAAATCGTTTACATACAATCTGCTCGTCCTCGATCTCATGCTACCCAAAATAGATGGGGTCAGTTTGTGTCAACAACTACGCATACAGGGCTATTCGATGCCCATATTGATGTTAACGGCACGCGATACGACACTCGATCAAGTAAGAGGGCTAGATGCAGGTGCTGATGACTATGTACTTAAGCCTTATAAACTGCAAGAATTAATGGCGCGCATTCGTGCTTTACTGCGGCGAGGTACTGCAACTTTGCCTCCTGCTTTAGAGTGGGAAGGTTTATGTCTTGACTCGAATACTTGCGAAGTTACCTATAAGCAACAACCGTTGCAAATTACGCCAAAAGAGTACCGCCTTTTAGAACTTTTCTTACGTCAAGGTAGTAGTGTACTCAACCGCAATGCGATATTAGAGAATCTTTGGTCTTTTGAAGAACCACCGAGTGAGGATACAGTTAAGGCGCACATTAAGCGTCTGCGACAGAAATTGAAAGGAGTAGGAGCGCCTGATGATCTTATTGAAACAGTTTACGGGTTGGGTTATCGACTCAAATCGAACCCCTAAACAAATGTTTCAATACCTGCGGTGTCGCCTTTTGCTATCGTACTTGACAGTGATGGCAGCCGTACTTGGAACATCAAGTATAGCAGTGTACGTATTTGTGACTCGCAGTCACGAGCAACACTTAAACAATCAGCTACTCACTCTAGCGCAAGCTGCTGTACCGAGTTTGAAAGACGTTAAAACCGAAGGGCTACAAAGTATTAATCAAGATTTACCCTGGCGCGAACTATTTAAACGCGATCAGAGTTTGGAATGGTTTGATGCAAATGGGAAAATTTTGGCGCGAAAAGGTAAGCTATTTTCTACTTTACCTTTGAGACGAACTGATCAAATTATTCAACAGCAAGGGCAAATTCGGACACTGACGATCGCAGTTTACTCAGATAGTCACAGTTCAGTCGTCGCAAATAACTTGCAACACTTAGAGTTAGAAGGCTATATTCGTGCCAGTGAATCGACGAAAGAAACAGAAATTGCGATCGCGCGTTTGATTGTCGGTTTAGGTCTCGGTAAAGCAATTGCGCTGATTTTTATTGCGATTGGTGCAGTTTGGCTAACGCAGCAAGCTTTAGAACCAATCGAAAAAAGCTTTCAGCGACTCAAAGAATTTACGGCGGATGCTTCGCACGAACTCCGCAATCCTTTAACGGCGATTAGCACTGCAATTGAAGTTATGCAAAGTCACCCAGAACGAATTCATCCGAGTGATGCTAAAAAGTTAGTTGCGATCGCAAGTGCTACTGAGCAGCTTATCAGCTTATCAGAAGATTTGCTGTTTTTAGCGCGTACAGATGCAGCTGTCGCGCCACCTGCGGGTTGGAAACATCTCTATTTGAATGAAATTTTGTACAATACCATAGAGCTATTCAAACCATGCGCACGGGAAAAAGGCATTACGCTCAAGTTGCAATTCATTCCTAGCATATTGGTTAACGGCGAACCTACACAACTCAAGCGACTGTTTGCAAATTTAATAGATAATGCGATTAAATATACAATTACAGGGGGCAGCGTTATCATTTCTATGGTGCAACAAAAGCGATGCATTGTTGTTCGTGTAGAAGATGATGGGATCGGAATTGCGCCTGAGTATTTACCGTTTGTCTTTCAACGCTTTTGGCGGGCAGATAAAGCGCGATCGCCTAAAACCAAGGGATTAGGATTAGGACTTGCGATCGCTCAAACAATTGCGCATCAACATGGCGGTAAAATTACTGTCAGTAGTACCCTCGGTGAGGGTAGTTGTTTTCAAGTTTATCTACCGATTGCTTAGAGTGCAATACTGAGTAATATCTTCACCGCATTCATCAGCTAAATAAGATAATGCTCTAAAGCGTAAACTCATGAGTTCTTCGTATAGAGGATTCAACTTGCATAACGGAGGAATGTGAAGATTGTACGTAAAAATTTTTATATTGCGCTCAAAAGGACAGTGCGCAGGAATAAACTTACATAGGTGATGTGCGAAATTCGCATTTTGAATTGTGATGTGATTTAACCACTGTCTTATTACTTGCAGAACATATAAACTCTGGATAGAAGTAGAAATTTGTAATCTAAAAATGCTGAGAAATGTTATTAGTAGAGTGACTTCTGCATATTTTGTCCAAGAAATCTTTATTTTGGTTTGAGTATTCATTAATTTGTGTCCTTCAAATCTATTTCTTAATAGCAGGAAGTAGTAGCATGAGTTTTATTAAAAGTTAAGCCACTCTTCTCAACTTTTCATAGGTAGGACGGCGGCTAGGAGAAAGCGTAATCAAATCCTCGACATTACGCAGCATAGTATTACAAATAAAATCTAAAGGTAAGTCATTAGGATCGTGTCCAAACGGTTCTTCAATTTCTGCACCAATTTCATCGATTCCTAGTAAAATGGAGCTAATAAAAACCAAAATTGGACCAGTCCACCAAGTTAAACCTGCAACAATTTCTAAAGGTAATAGCAGAAAATACAGGATTAACAAGGTTTTGAGAACGATAGTATAAATTAAGGGGACGGGTGTCTTTAAAATTCGTTCGCAACCGCCTAAGATGTCTACCATGTCATCGAGTAATTCATGTAAGGCTGTGAGTTGAAAAACATTTAAGAATTGACGTTCATATTGTAGTTGAAGATAATCTCCAATCCAAAAAGCAATTTCTAGTGGTGGATGATTAATTTCTTGTAGCTGGTGATACTGTGAGGATGTCATTAATGTTGCTAATTCAAAATTGACAGGATCTCTACGTAGGTGTAATTTCATTGCTACTGAGAACGCTACAACTAATCGTAATGTAGCTGCTTTATCTTCGCGATCTTGGGGTTCTTTCTCGTCAACAACTATCCAAATACCTCGCGCTAAGTTACGCACAGTATTAACCATAGCACCCCAAAGTTTACGTCCTTCCCAAAAGCGATCGTGCGCTGTATTCGTCCGAAAAACTAACAATAAGCTCAGCACGATATTCAAAATCAAAACAACATTTGGGATGACTTTGTTATCGCGAAAAACTGATAAATATCCGAAATGATTAGTCAACGCAATTAAAAATCCATATCCTCCGCACAACAGTACCCACGGTAGAATTCCTGGAATAACTGAACTTGCAAGACGCGATACAACTTGATTCCAACGTAATTTTTTGCCAGTGTAGATACGAAATTTCTCTTGAAATGATCTTAAAGAAACACTTTTGTGATGTAGAGGAGATTTCCGAAAGCGAGATTTTACAACTTCTTGCTTCCTAGCGTGTTTGTGCGAACGAAATTTGTTTATTGGAAATACCATGTTTAACCTCGGCTATGTTTTGGAAAGATGGGCTGATTGCATAAACCACAAAGACACATAGACGCCCGTAGGGCGGCTTCTCGTAGAGTAGGGCATAAAGTGTAGATTTATTCATTCATGTTTCTTAGTGTGGCGACTGCGGAAGGAGAAATTCTACTGAGATATCTAAAAATCCAGTACTTAAAAATGGTGTCTAAAATAACTGGAAATGTCGCAATGAAGAGGAAGATTGCACTTCTATTTGCTGCAATGCCTAAGTGACTACTAATTCCTTCTAAGATAACTTCCCAACCATGTGGTGAGTGAAAACCTACAAAGATATCTGTGAACAAAATAATAATGAAAGCTTTGGCACTATCGCTCAGTCCATAGACAATTTCATCCATAAAAGACTTTAAAGCAATAATCTGCTTTTTGCTTATTAATAGTACAAAAATAAAAGCAGTAACTGCGATTAGATCGGCAAATACGTTGCTAATTGCACTATTACTTTTTTGATGGTATTCTTGTGCAAGCTCAGTTGCTTTTTCTTTAACTTCTTGTTCGATAACTTCAGGCGCAAGTGCAGGAGATGTGGTAATTAAGTTATTAAATCTTAAGCCTTCTTCAAAGCTTTGAAGTTCGCGCATTGCTTCTTCTTTCATCTCATAGTTAAGAAAAACTTGAGATTGAGTAACTCTAAAATGTTCAACAATGGGGCTGATCAAGAGATGTTTTGATACTTGCTGTGTTACTAGAGGTACAGCTATGAGGATGACAAGAAATTTGACAGCAATAAGGGTTTTAGTTCTTGAAGTACGAAATTGTTGCAGAACTTCGGCTTCGGCTTGAGGGTTGAAGTCTTTTTTAATGCGATTAATGGTTCTCCCAATTGATCTAGGTACGGCTCCAGTTTTATCAGCAACACTTTCAGTACGAACATTTACGGTAGATGGGTAAGCGCGATCGCTACCATTTTTTATCGTAGTTTTAGTCGTGTCTACCAAAGTTGAAGAGATATCTGTAGGTGCATACCTTGTCAGTACTTCATCAACTATTTTTACTTGAGACAAATGATGAGAAGTTAAATTGCCAAGAACAAACGAACTTGCTTTAAACTCTGTAAGCCTCAGCTTAGCAATATTTAGATTCTTATCTAGATTGGCGTGCAAACAAGAGGTTACATAAGGAGTGTGTTTCCGAGATGTAGTTTCAATCTTTTCTCCACTGTAATACTCTTGTTCAAGTTCTTTAATCTTTAGTACGGCTTTGTAAGCTTGTTCTAATGCACGTTCTGGAGTATTCAAAAATCTTCGATGCATATTGTGCAAATGCACTTTGACATTTGCCAGCAAATAACCTTGATTATTAGGAATCGATGTCATGGTGTATTTCCTGCTAGTGAGATATAGATAAGATGAGCGATCGCCCTCAGCTAATAGCTACAGTTAATTCACTGAGCTAACTTAAAACTGAAAGAAAACACCAATGACAAAACTGTGATGCGGTTAGTTTTTATCGACGACGATGCTTAGATGTCACCGTGATTTTTCTTTGCGACCGCTATGTTCCTTTTGTGGACAGTAGCTTTAAATGTGTTAGAATTGTTGTGGCAGAAATACTACGAGTATGTAAGCTATCAGCAGCAGCTTGAGTTGTAATTATGGCACCCGCAGGAATATATTGCGTATCACGAATAATCGCGCCAGCCAGCGATTAAGACTTAATGAAATCCTCTTTATTCGCTGTAATTAATTTAATGCGTGATACCATAATTGCGACTTTCTACATAATAAAATGACAAGTAGTCTAGGACTCTACACATGAGGTAAACAACCAATTGCCAGTTACCTAGCTATTAAAGTTGAGTTGCTTGTGGTTTGCCTTTCTCATACCTGCAATGTGTAAGTCCCAGTTTTACAAGAAGTGTTTTTCTAGGCTGCTCTTAAATGTATGAGCATATCTTGTTCTTGATAGCCTTGAGCTAGCTGCGTATTTACATGAACTACAGCGTTGTTTAAACTTTTGAGCGGGTAGTCATTACTGATGTAAGGCAAATTATCCGCAGCTTCTTGGGTGGTAATTAAAGCGCCAGCAGGAACATATCTACCATCAGAAATACTGACACCCATAACTAACGCTTTAGGTTCAATGACACAATTATTGCCGACAGTCGCGCGAAATACTAAAGCTTGCATCCCAACAAAAGTGTCAAAACCAATACTTGCAGGACCATGAACTTGGCATTGATGCGCGAGTGAAACGCGATCGCTAATATATACTCCATAATACGCACCTTCAACTTCAACAACTGCCTCGCGTACTAATTCTCCATTCACATGAGTTTCTAACGCATGGAGAACTACGCAATCTTGCACATTTACATCATCACCTACCCAAATCGGTTGTCCTTCATCGCCTCTTACAGATGCTGCTGGCGCTACCATCACTCGCTTACCCAAATGAACATTCCCAATCACGGCGGCTAAGGGATGGATGTATGCAGTGGAATGAATCTCTGGAATTGTTTCTTGTTCGTTGAACGATGCGCGGACATTAGCATGAATATGCGTGTTGTTAGTGATGTTGCTGGCGCGATCGCTTTTCATGAGAACAATATTATTCATTGGAATTGCCTCTTTTTGTTTGCTATTTGCTACTTGGGAACTTCTTGGTTATGTATCTTCCGTCGAAGTTCTCTTTGCTTTGGATAGATTAATTCAGTGAAAGTAACAAAAGCGGGACAAAAAAGTGGCAAAGTAGGGACATTTTATATTTATGATTAACTTTATTGATGTTTTTTCAGCTATAGCAATCCTATTGGATTTGTGAAAATTATTTTATAACGTAGACGCGGAGCGGTGAGCAGCGCGTTGGGCGGCTCTGCCGACTTGAAGCGACTGCGAACCCGAAGGGCATGCCGCAGGCTACCGCAGAGACACAGAGGAGTTACTCCCGTGCCGGGGTTCACCCCGTTGAGGGAAGTGGCGTGACGCACAGAGAAGAATAAGGAGAGATTCTCATGCATGATTTAGAACTGCTATATATCGAGATCATGAAATAGTATTTTTGTCAACTCTTTTCAATGTTTCTCTCTAGCAGTTATCGTCGCACATCTGCATACACCGTCGAACTTCTTGCTTTTTCGAGGGCAAACTACAATAATGAGACTAATTCTCATTAAATTCTAAAATTTTCTCGTCTCCATGAGCCTCAACCTAACTTCCCAGCAGGTAGATGAAATTTGGATGGAAGTTGAACAGCAGTGTCCACCTGTAGAGTCTGTTGATCGTGTGGAAACTATATATACAATGCCTTCCCTCCTGGGCAGTGGCTATGGGCGGGAGATAGAACTGTATCCAGGCTTGGAACTGCGTATTTTCAACGAAACCTACCGTGACTTATTGATACAAGTTTCTGAAGATGAGCATCCAGTGCAGTTTAAGGTGTATTTGTCAGGAGTGGAAGACAGTGGCGATTTTCTATTGCTCAACACAGAACAAAGCTATATAGGTGGTAGCGGTATTCAGCGCAGCATAAAGGTATTTACGCCCCAGTCGCAGCCCTTAATTGGAGTTGATATTCATATGCAACCGCACTGGCTGCGGCAGTTTTTTGCTGCACCAACGGGAGAACTGCCCGTAGAACTGCAACCTTTAGTACGGGGTGATGATTGGCAACAGGTATTTTCACCAAAGACGACAAAAGCGATGCAATTAGTAGTACAGCAAATCGTTAATTGCCCGTTTTGGGGAGCAACTAAACGGCTCTATTTGCAAAGCAAAGTGTTAGAGTTGATGGCACTGCAACTTAATGGTATCCTGGGCAACGATATTACTTCTCCATCGCCATCGCTCAAGCCAGATACCATTGCTCGAATTTATCATGCAGCCGGAATTTTGCGATCGCACTTAGAGCAACCCCCTTCACAAACAGAACTAGCACAGAAAGTTGGAGTAAGTGATCGTACCCTACGTCGAGGTTTTCATGCCCTATTCGGCACAACAGTTTGTGGATATTTAACTGAACAACGGCTAAATCAGGCAGAGCAGCTTTTACGCCACACTAACTTAACGGTTGCCGAAGTCGCACATCGCATCGGATACAGCAATCAGGGACACTTTGCAGCCGCCTTCAAACGTAAATTTGGCATTACTCCTAAACAGTGTGCGATGGGTAAAAAACCGGTGTACTAGGATTTGTTACGATTTCAGTAGTTTAAAACACAGTTGTGTTCAATAGTGGAGGCTCCTGATGATACACCCCACCGCCTACGGCACCTCCCCTTACTAAGGGGATGTTAGGAGGGGTTCTCATCTCTAGCTTGTAAAGGGTGAATTGGTCTAACCTTTGTCTGCGGGGAAATGGACAATATGAAGATACGGTTTACATAGGTGATACGCCAATTAAATCGACAATAGTTCCTGGTTTTGACCTTAGTGCTACCCAGATTTTGGCATTTGGACAACTATAGGAGGTTCGCAAGCATGACGCAAACTGCAACTGGTTCCAAACTGCTCACAATGGAAGAATACCTCGCTTATGATGACGGCACAGATACCCGCTACGAGCTTGTGGATGGAGAATTGGTAGAAATGCCTCCAGCGAGCCAGGTAAATGCCAGCATTGCCAAGTTTTTGTTGTTTGAGTTAGCGAAACATTTAGCGATCGCACTGCTTGCTTTCAAAGATACTGAGATTGAAGTGACTGGACGGCGAGCAAGATGCCGATTACCCGATCTAATTGTACATTCAGAAGAATCACGCGCTGCTTTGGTAGGAGCAAAAAGGTCAACAATAACACGAGATATGCCACCGCCTGCCATAGTAATTGAGGTAGTCTCACCAGGAGAGGAGAATCGCAACCGTGACTATCGCTACAAACACACCGAATATGCAGCACGAGGAATTGCCGAATACTGGATTATTGACCCAGAAATGCAGCAAGTTACTTTATGTCTGTGGGTAAATGGACAATATGAAGATACGGTTTACACAGGTGATACGCCAATCAAATCAACAGTAGTTCCTAGTTTTGACCTCAGTGCTACCCAGATTTTGGCGTTTGGACAAAATTAATTGACTAAAAATGTCCGGTTTCGGATCAAAGTCCGAATTTGAGTAGACGCAACCCGCTCAAGTTTCTTACACTGCTTCCCATTCCAATTAAAAAGATTTGGCAATAAGGTTTTTTGGGTGTGAGGCAATTAAGATGCGCGTGTGGTTTGCGGATTCAGTGCGTTTAGTATTAATGATGGCGTTATCGGGAAGTTTGCTTGGTGCGTTGGCGTTACCAGTCGCCGCACAGGATGAAGAATCATTAGTTAATCGTCTTTCGTCCTTAGAGCAATTGCACAACCGAATCGCTATTCCTCAACGAAGTGAATTCGAGCAGCCTGCAACAACTGTTAAAGAGTGGATTGCTCAAATAGAAGCGTCGTTAGTGCAAATTACTGGGGTGCGGGTGGAGGCAACCGCGACAGGCGTTGAGATTGTTTTGGAAACCGCAAGTGGCTCCCTAGAAGTCCCAACAACTCGCGTAGTAGGTAATGCCTTGATTGCTGATATTCCGAATGCGGTGCTAGCACAGGGTGATTTCTCGCAGGCAAACCCAATTGCTGAAATTGCGTTAGTAAGTGTGACAAGTTTACCAAATAACCAAGTGCAGGTGACAATTACGGGAACTGATGCGCCGCCTGTCGTTGAAGTGACAACAGAAGCACAAGGGTTAATACTGGCAGTAACACCGAATGCTGGGACAGCAGAGGACGATGCAATTGAAATTATTGTAACAGGAGAGCAGGACGAGGGATACAACCCGTCGAGTGCTTCGACCGCGACACGGACGGATACACCCTTAAGAGACATTCCGCAATCAATTCAAGTTGTGCCGCGTCAAGTGCTGGCAGATCGTAACGTGCAAGATCTGAATCAAGCGGTGGAAACGGTCAGTGGAGTAATTTATGGTGGAGGACAGTCTGGTGCGCCTGCGGGGAGCAGAATCATCAGAGGATTTAATCAAGCGTTTGATGGTGGCGCTGCAAATTTCCGAAACGGCTTTCGAGATTCTGTTTACACCGATCTCACAGGAATTGGCACAGTCGAGCAAGTGGAAGTCCTCAAAGGTCCGGCATCAGTTTTATTTGGAGCACTAGAACCTGGTGGAATTGTCAATACTGTCACCAAACAACCTCTAAGTGAACCTTACTATAAGATTGCATTTGAAGCGGGGAACTATGGTTTTCTTCAACCTAGCATCGATTTCTCAGGACCCCTAGATACCAACAAGAATGTTCTCTACCGATTTATTGCTAGCTATCAAACTTCAGATTCTTATCAACCATTTGTCGATCTAAACTTAACTACAATTGCACCTTCACTCACTTTTAAATTGGGAGATCGAACAAAGCTAGATCTTTACTATGAGTATGTTCATTTCTTTGCAAATCCCTTTATCCCACAAAGTTTGATTTTCAATGATGGCGATCTGGTACGTCGTGACTTGTACACAGGCTATCCCGATCTTGACCTGTTCGATACTACGACTCAAAGGCTAGGCTACACGCTAAATCACAAATTCAGTGACAACTGGCAGCTTCGTAATAATCTTGCTGCAATTTGGACTGACACGAGAGAGAAGCGAGCTTTTCCTCTCAGCTTAGTAGATGACCGTTTTCTGGAGCTTTTTGGAGGGGATGCTAATGGGAATGATACGGAAAACTATTTTGGGCAGATCGATCTACTGGGAGATTTTGATACAGGAACCATTTCACATCAACTTCTAGTAGGTTTTGATTTTAATTACTTCTTCAATCCTTTTAGATATTTTGCCTATTCAACAGGTTCACCGCCAGACTTTGCCGTTACCAATCTACCGCGTTTGGATCTTCGCAATCCAGACTATAGTATTTCGCCACCTGAACTCGTCCCATTTATTTCGTCAAACCGAAGGATTACATCTTATGGAGTCTATCTTCAAGATCAAATTGCTTTTAGTGAGGACTTAAAATTGCTAGTTGGCGGTCGATATGATTGGGTGTCCAATGAAAATGAACAACTTCTGAATGAGATTGACAAATCAGTACAAAACGATGGTGCCTTTAGTCCTCGAATTGGATTAGTATACCAACCCAGCGACACAGTTTCTCTATATGCTAGCTATAGTCGATCCTTTAGCCCTACCGTGGGATTTAGTGCAGATGGTGAAGCATTCGAGCCAGGTAGAGGAACGCAGTATGAAGTTGGTGTCAGAGCCGAATTTCTAGATAGCAGACTTTCTACCAACCTGGCAGCCTATCATCTTACTCGAACAAATGTTACAACTTCTGATCCTGGTATTCCCTTCGCCTCCGTCCAGACTGGAGAACAACGCAGCCAAGGAATTGAATTGGATGTTGGAGGTGAAATTTTACCTGGTTGGAATGTGATTGCTTCCTATGCTTACACTGATGCAATCGTTACCGAAGACAACGTCATTCCTGAAGGGAATCGCTTGAGAAATGTGCCAGAAAATCAAGCTAGCCTTTGGACAACCTATACCATTCAGGAGGGTACTTTAGAGGGATTAGGATTTGGTTTAGGGCTGTTCTATATCGGTGAGCGACAAGGCGATCTCGATAACTCATTTCAACTTGGTGACTACTTGCGAACTGATGCAGCGCTTTTCTACCGGAGAGGTCGTTTCAACGCAGCGATTAATATTCGTAATTTATTTGATATAGACTATGTTGCTTTCCCAGTCGCAGGACGAAGTAATGTTTGGAGAGGTGAGCCTTTTACTATCACTGGCTCTATCGGTTATGAGTTTTAAATCACAACTTATCATAGTTAGCGGCTTCTTTATACGATGCTTTTAAACAGTGTGACTTTGCGAGTAGTCTAAAGAGCTACAGAAATGAAAATACAAATGTATCGATTGATTAAGCTATTTCTTTTAGTGATTTTTTCATTTCTTTCGTTCACAGCTTGTCACCAGTCAGGTTCTCAAAATGTTGGAGTTTCATCAACACCTTCTGAGTGTCGAGTTGTTCAACACAAACTTGGTGAAGCCTGTATTCCGATTAATCCAAAGCGCATTGTTTTACTAGAGGATAGATTCATGCCCGATGCTCTGCTCTCTCTTGGAATTAAACCAATAGGTATAACCTTTAGTAGTTATGAGGGAAAGCAAATGCATTTTGGATTATCTAATGAGGAAATTGCAGAAATTGAGATAGTTGGCGATAGAGATCAACCATCTCTAGAAAAAATACTGACCCTTAAGCCAGACCTAATTTTGTCGTCTTTTGAATATGTCAAACAAACTTACAGTCAATTATCAGGAATTGCGCCTACTGTAATAGTAGAAATTGATGAATTAAGAATTTCTATTAAAGACAACTTTCGAGCCATTGCTAAGGTACTAGAAAAAGAAAAGAAAGCAGAAGAAGTTCTCGCTCAATATCAAAAGCGAGTAGAAGAATTACGAGAACGCATAGGCGATCAACTGCAAGATATAGAAGTTTCTTTTATTGTTCATTATGCAAGTTATGGGGCATTGTACGAGAAGCCGGCAAGTTCTGCGCCTTTCTTTCAGGTACTGAATGATGTTGGTATAAATATCAAACCTATATTTCTCAAGGAAAATAAGTGGACTAACTTTAGTGTTGAAGTAATAAATAAATACGATGCTGATATTCTATTTATTCTCAACCCTGATAACAAACCATTATCTTATTTTTTACAAAACCCTTTCATATCTTCACTAAAAGCAGCCAAAGCTCAACGACTTTATGCAGTCGATCCAACTATATGGATGCCTTATGGTCCCTTAGGAATGAATAAGTTGCTGGATGAACTTCCTCAGTATTTGCTAGAAGGTACATAGAATTACTATTTTTTTATTCTTAAGGAGAACCAACTAGCAAAGCAAAAAACACTTGTTTGCGAAGCTAACTTGTTAAGGGCTATCTCAGTAGTAAGACGGACAATGTGCTTGGGTTAGATGCACTTAGGTGTTATCGATAGACTAACAGAATGAAGGCATAAAAGTAAAATAACGAGTAGCGATCGCACTTTGGAAGGTAGGCAGTGAGAGGAGCGATCGCTTTTAGAGTAATGAAATAGAATATGTAAACACGTTGGAGGAGAAACCAATGAGAATCGCTGTGACTGAGCAAGGTGTGCTAATCCCCAAACAGCTACTGGAAGGTATTCAAGAAGTAGAAATTCGTCATCAGCATGGCGTGCTACTTGTTCTACCCGTTGTTGATGACGATCCAATCCTGCAATTGGGCAAAGAACCGATTACCGATTCAGTAGAGGATGCTTCAACCGAGCACGATCGCTATCTTTATGCCAACCCGTAAGGTTTTCCTCGATACCAGCTATCTTCTTACCCTCGAACTCGCCAACGATCAAAATCATCAAGCAGCACAAGCTCATTGGCAACAGGTTGTGACTAATGTCAACGCATTTATTACTACATCCTACATCTTTTATGAAGTAGTAACTTACTTCAACAGTCGCAATCACCATGCAAAAGTAGTACAAGTTGGTAACTATCTATTGCTGAGTCCATCGGTTCAATTGGTTCATGTAGATGAAACTTTATTTTATTTAGGTTGGGCATATTTTCAACAGCATAAGGATAAAAAATATTCACTGACCGACTCTATTTCGTTCATCATAATGCAACAATATGACATTTACAGTGTTTATGCTATTGACAACTCTGAATGTCTCAAATCCTCAGAACGAAAAGCCATAATAATTTGTTCTTTTGAAATGCCAGCTTTGATCAAATCTGCGGCAATACCCTTCTCTGTGCCATCTCGCTGTATCCAAAACTGACCATCAATAATATCCACATGAATCAAGCAACCATGTACCCGCCGCGTTGTAGTCAATGACAGTCCATATGCAGGTTCCCGACCCACCAGCATCAATAGATAGCGGCATTGCTCATCGTCGAAAACAGTGACAAACTCAACCTCCCCATTGGCATAGGGAATTTTTGTATGTTCTAGAATGAGATCTCGGATCAATTTTTGGTGTTGGGCTAGCGTATCCATTTCAAAATCACCTCCTGCTTAGAGTCAAACACAATTAATGAAAGCGTATAGTCCTCTAGCAAAATCTGACCAATTGGCTCATCAAAAATATCAGCAAACACCTCGCCTTGAACTGCAAGATATAAAGTTCGGTCGGGTTCAATTCTAATTACCGAAAGATAAGTGCAATATTGACCGACTGCTTGCTGAAGATCTGCAATTTCCGAAAGCCCGCCAAATGTCTTGATCTCAACTGCGATCCGCCTACCCGCCCTTTCTGCTGCCAATAACTCTTCAGCACCCAAATCAACATATAGATCTCGTTTTCCCCATCTCAAGTGCAATGGGTCATGTGTAATATCCCATCCATCTTTTATTAGAGCGTTTTTAACTGCCTCATGATAACGATCTCTGTTAGGCATTAAAAATAGAACTAAGATTATGCTTCAATTTTAAACTGTTGGAGGGTAGGTGCGGAAAGTTGAGAAAGAGGGGTTTTGTAGATCCTAGACAATGGGTCATAAGTAGGAGGATCGGTTTTCTGTTCGAGTTTTTCGATAGAAATATTGCTCATATTCTTGCTCTCTACTCGTACTTCTCCAAAATGTCTTTGCCAGAGAATTGCTAATCTTCTGGTTCTACACCAAGCGATCGCAACTGCTGTGCCAACCGTGCTGCCCGTGCTTCAGCCTGTAAAGCTTGTTGCTGTGCTTGTGCTTCAAGTTTTGCTCGTTCTGCCTCTTCCTGGGGCGATAACACCAAATCGCCCGCTGCTGTAAAATAGCGCAACACCCCAGCTTCAACGCCTAAATACAACTCCAGAGGCTGGCTCCACAACCAGCCTGATGCATTTGCATCAATCAGTTGATACTGCTGATTCACCAAGCGGTATCCGGCAAACTCCAGCGTCTCCGGTGAAAACCAGAAATACTCTGGCGTGCGAAAGCGCTCTTGATAAAGTTCCTTTGTCAGGTTGCGATCTGTGCGGGCAGTTGATTCCAATAATAGTTCGATCAGCAAATCAGGATACTTGCCTCTCTCCTCCCATAGCACCCAAGACCTGCGGGGACGTTTTTGAGTGTTTTTCACCAAAAAGAAATCAGGTCTGCGAAACTCTTTGTTTTTCAGTTGCTCTCGACTGAAGTAAATTGTCAGGTTTGCCCAATGAAGAAATCGGTGCGTGAAGCGAAGCTATCCCGAAGGGAATCGCGCCACAGCCATTCTAGACACGCAACCAGTAGTGCTAGTTGCGCATAGTGCAAAGAACTCTCCATTTCTGGCTCATCGCTTTCTAGTTGTGTGGCATCGGGCATCAAGTCTGCCAACTGTTGTGCGGTGAGGGACATGGGGCATCAACTCCTGTACCAGAATTGCTTTTATTATAATTGAGTCACTAACTCCGGCGATTTTTAAAGATAAAGACGGGCGATCGCTCAATTACTTAGTTCTGGTTTTGGGATACATCATTGTTATGACTCTGGTGGCAACTCTAAAGAAATTGCTCCTAATGCACCTTTGCGGAAATCTGTCAATAGCGATCGTGCAGTGCGCTCGACATCGCCTTGATAGTGTTGATGTGCCAAGGTGTGGATATAAGCTTCACCAGTAAACAAAGTAGGATCGAGTTTGTAGCGATTTAGCGGATCTTCGGGAAATAATTCTGGTGCAGTGGCAGTCAAAGACTTGAGTAAATCAACTAAAGTAGCTGCGACACGTTGATTATCATACGATGCATCACCGATATCATCGCAAATCGCTAATTTAAAAGCGGCTTGTTGATCGTTCAACTTTGCGGGAATCACCCCAGGCGCATCTAATAACTCTAGTTGATCCGAAATGCGCACCCAGCGTAACTGTCGCGTCACACCAGGACGCGCCGCACTTTCGACGACTTTACGCTTCAATAACCGATTAATCAGGGCTGACTTACCAACATTCGGAAAACCAATTACAACAGCCCGTACAGGGCGCGGTAACATTCCGCGATCGCGCCTTCTTTGGTTCACTGCTACTCCCGCAGCTTGTGCGGCTTTTGCAATTGCAATAACACCTTCTCCCTTTTGTGCATTCGTGAAATACGGTTCTTCGCCTTGTTCTCGAAACCACTGCGCCCACATTCGCTGCGCTTGCGGTTGAATCATGTCAACGCGGTTCAAGACTAAAACCCGCATTTTATTTCCTACCCACTCTTTAACCTGCGGGTGATGCGTCGCTAAAGGAATTCGCGCATCACGAACTTCCAGCACAACATCGACAAGCCTTAGCTGTTCTTTAAGTGCCTTTTCAGCTTTAGCAATGTGACCTGGATACCATTGAATAGAGGGAGTTGTCATTTTTTAGCGATTAGCTGTTAGCAATTAGCAAATATTTAGTACATAAGCTTTTGGATAAAGGAATTTAACATTCGCTTTAGTTCGTTCAGGGCTTTTGCTAAGTCTTCGTATTCTTGGCTTGTCAGTAACTGAAGATCCCTAGACAGAAATAGGTAGTACTCAAGCTTACTAGCTGAACCCATAGAAATCTGCAAAAATCGAGCTAATTTTGCTTCTCCTTTCCTACCACATCCTTCCGCAATATTAGCAGGAATTGAAACGCAGGCACGACGCATTTGGTTTGTCAATCCGGACAATTCCTCTTTAGGAAATGCTCGCGTTGCTTGGTAAACTGCTAGCGTTAGAGCGTGTGCTTTCTCCTATACTTTTAACTGTCTAAAGTCTTTCAAAATAAACTCTGTCCCAAATAAATAAAGCGCTAACTGCTAATTGCTAATCGCTAATCGCTATTTAAGGAACAATCAATACAGGACAGGGAGAAAGATTGATCACGCGATTCGTCACGCTATCGCTGGCACCTTCTTCAGTTAATCCCAATCCACGACAGCCCATAATAATTAAATTCGCCTCAATTTCGTCTGCTACGTCGCAAATGACAAACGCAGGTTTACCCTCGCGTTCGATTGTTTCGGCTTGGATACCCTGTTCAGTAAATAGCGATTGGGCATTCTTAAGCAGTTGGGCTACAGCGTCAGGTGACGCCATCATGTCCGCCCCAGGCTCATTTTCTGAATCCGCAGATTCGACGACTGATAGCAGTACCAAGCGACTATCATACTTTTTCACGACATCAGCAACAACTTCAGCCGCTTCTCTAGCATCTCGACTTTGATCGATCGGAAATAAAACAGTCTTAAACATTGCAGGCATCGTTGATACCCCGACTCCGGTAAAATGTGGACGGCGCTTAATAATTAATTAAGAATCCAATCAGGAGGAACTTGTCAATTATGTCCAAAAAAACTTTAGCAAATTTATCGGCTTCAGACTTATCGGGTAAGCGTGCATTAGTGCGGGTGGACTTTAATGTTCCATTGGATGACCAAGGGAACATCACTGATGATACTCGGATTCGCGCAGCACTGCCGACAATTCAGGATTTGATGCAAAAAGGCGCTAAGGTCATTTTAGCGAGCCACTTTGGACGTCCTAAAGGTGTCGATGACAAGCTGCGTCTGACTCCTGTTGCTAAACGCCTTTCGGAGTTACTCGGTCAAGAAGTTATCAAATGCGATGACTGTATTGGAGACGAAGTGGCAAGTAAAGTATCGGGAATGCAAAATGGTCAGGTGCTGTTGCTAGAAAACGTCCGCTTCCACAAAGAAGAGGAAAAAAATGACCCTGAATTTGCCAAACAGTTAGCAGCCAATGCGGATGTCTATGTCAACGATGCGTTTGGTACAGCCCACCGCGCTCATGCTTCAACCGAAGGTGTAACGCACTATCTTAGCCCTTCTGTCGCTGGATACTTGATTGAAAAAGAATTACAGTACTTGCAAAGCGCGATTGAAAATCCCCAACGTCCTTTAGCGGCGATTATTGGTGGTTCTAAAGTTTCTAGCAAAATTGGTGTCATCGAGACATTACTAGAAAAGTGCGACAAGCTGATTTTGGGTGGCGGGATGATTTTCACCTTCTACAAAGCCCGTGGGTTGAATGTTGGTAAATCATTAGTAGAAGATGACAAGCTAGAACTTGCCAAATCCTTAGAAGCTAAAGCAAAAGAACGCGGCGTGCAAATGCTGTTACCGACGGATGTTGTCGTTGCTGATAAATTTGCAGCAGATGCTAATGCAGAAACTGTGAGCGTGGAGAATATTCCCGATGATGGCATGGGATTAGATGTTGGTCCTGATTCTGTCAAAATGTTCCAAGATGCGCTTGCTGAGTGCAAATCGGTTATTTGGAACGGACCAATGGGCGTATTTGAGTTTGATAAGTTTGCTGTAGGAACCGAAGCGATCGCACGGACACTTGCCGATCTTACCAAACAAGGCGTCACGACAATTATCGGTGGTGGCGACTCGGTGGCAGCCGTTGAGAAAGTAGGTGTCGCCGATCAAATGAGTCACATTTCAACGGGTGGCGGCGCTAGCTTAGAGTTACTTGAAGGCAAAGAACTTCCTGGTATCGCGGCTTTGGATGAAGCTTAGGTAGGGGAGTGTGGGAGTGTAAGAGTGTGGAAGTGTGGGAGTGTGGGAGTGTAGGAGTGTTGGCGAGATTAAGATACGATTTTCCTACTACCCGCCTACCTACTCTTTGCTCCTCTGCTCTAATTCTCCCCGCAGGTAGAAGGCATCGGATAACACTGCCGCGTAGGATGCAATTCAGCTTGGGATTTACAGGGTGTGTCAGTAATTTTTACAGTAGCATCACAAAAAAGTGAGGAAAAGTTTATATGCAACGGATTTTTGCTGTGTTGAAGCAAGCATTTCGCCAAAGCCTAGTCATTTTAGGTTTAGTGAGTTTGATAAGTGTGTCGTGTCTGTTGATTTTCGCAACTCAGCCGAGTATGGCTGCAAGTAAACCCATGATGCAGCAGGAGATGATGGATCAAAGCACGCAAGAAGCTGTAAGTGCGCGCGAACAAGCTTACGAGGAACAAATACAAGCAGCAGAAGATCCTGACAAGGTTTATGAAGAAAATGTTAAAAATGCTGGACAAGGTGAAGGCATTGTGCAAAAAGCAGTAGAAGGCGCAAAAGAAGCCGTTACTAAAGTCACAGGTAACGAGTAGTGTGGGAGTGTAGGAGTGTAGGAGTGTTGGGAGATTAAGATACGATTTTCCTACTACCCTATAACCCTACAACCCGCCTACCTACTCTTGGCTTTGAGCTAATCAGCTATAACTTGGAATAGATAATCAAGAGGTGCTGATGCAGTCGAAACGACAACAAACTCGTAATATCCTGTTTCTGGTAATTTACCAGACCAAGTGCGATCGCTGGAATCTTCGAGTAAAACTGTACTGCCAGTAGGAGAGTATGCCGAAATCAGTACGCGGGGATCGGCTTCAAGATTAAGTTGCATAAGTTGATCTTTTGTTAACTGTGCAATATAAGCTTTGCCTTCACCTGGTTGTAAGTTTCCCCGAACTTGTTGAATTGTGTTTCCTTGCGCAAACGCGATCCTTTCATAACCACTACCTGAGACTAGGCGTTGTAGTTTATCGGTTGCGATCCCGTGCCATACTTGACCAATCGGCTGGTTAATAAAATTTCTACCTTTGTATTGTGGAAATAAGTTAAAAAACGTAGCATCTGCGAGGTCATATAAAGCACGGCTGCTGAGGTTAAGTTTATTAACGGCTGCTTTCCAGCGATCGCGATCCGCAGTGCGGTATTTCCCTAGTTGTTGTCGGGCTTCGGGGCTTAATGCTTGCAGTTTATTGAGGACTTCTGCGGCAATGCTATCCCACTCGCTGCGTAACGCTGCATCCGCAGGGCTACTACTGAGGGCTTTGCCTTGTTGTTCGGGGCGTTCTTCCCAAAATAACTGATTGACTAAAGCATTGTAAAAACTATCACTAATTCCCAGTTGTTGACGGCGATCGCGTAATTGGTTTTTGCGGTTTTGTTCGGCGGTGGAGTATTGCGGTGTAGGTGTCGGTGTTGCTACGGGAATACTGGTTTGTATTGGTTCTGGGGTACTTGCAGTGCGAGATTGTAACCATAATCTTGTTCCCCACCAACTTAATCCTGCTGTCGCGCTTAACAGTATTCCGACAACAAAGACTTTTCCTAAACCAAAGCTGTTCGTGTGCGCATAACTCACACTCGCAGGCTGTAATTGCCATGTCGCCGGAACAGTGTTGGTGACTGGAGGCTTTGAAACAATTGTTGTTGGTACTTGTACTGTGGGTGGTTTGGCTACATTGCGATTGAGGGCTTGCAAAACTTGGCGTGCAGATGGATAGCGATCGCTTGCTCTGGGCATGAGCATTTTATCCAAGACATTCGCTAAGTTAGGGTTAAGATTAATTTCGCGCTGCCAGTTCCACTCTAATGTTTGCTCGTCGATTAAATCTTGTGGTTCTTTACCTGTCAATAATACGAGTGCGGTTGCGGCTAAAGCATACAAATCACTTTGGGGTGAGACAACTCCAGAAAAGATCTGTTCCGGCGGTGCATATCCAATTTTACCGACGCGAGTAACAGGCAACACTGTAGCGTGAGGATCAGCAGGGCTAAATTGAGAAACAATTGATGCGGCTACTTGTTTAACACCACCAAAATCGATGAGTACAGGTAGATAATCCGTATCGCGCAAGATGATATTATCTGGCGAAATATCGCGGTGGATAACTCCGAGTGAGTGGATATAATCTAAAACTGGCAGGATTTGTTGTAGTAGCTGTGTAACTTCAGTTTCATTAAATTGTAAACCTTGCTGTTTGCGAGTATTTAATAGTTGGCGATAGCTCGCACCTGCAACATAATCCTGGACTAAAAGTAAATGTCCCTTACCTTCTAAATTAGCTTGAAAAAGTTCGCGAAAGTTAGGAATTTGTGGATGTTGTAATTTGTAGAGAACTCCGGCTTCGCGTTGAAATAGTTGTTGCCCTTTTTGTAAAGCATAAGTACCTTGTACTTGGGGCGCAAATTCTTTTAAAACACACAGTTCATTGAAGCGATTAAGATCTTCTGCGAGATAAGTACGTCCGAAGCCACCTTGCCCTAATTGGCGGATAATGCGATAGCGATCGCCAATAATTCCTGGTTGTGTGTTGTTTGCTTCCACTAGCTTTTCGCCGCACTCAAGACAATAGCGACTGCGATTTGGATTTTCGTGTCCTTTGGAGCAGTACATCATACCGTTTCACTCTAAAGTTTCTACAAATAGGCAGCTTGAGGAGCCTGCGCCGTGCGGGGGTTTACCCCCAATTCCCACGTAGTGGGGTCCCCGAGTCCCCCGTTGAGGCGACTGGCGTGAGCAGAGGAGCCAGTGCGGTACGGGAGGTCGGTTGCGTGCGGGGGTTCACCCCGTTGAGGCGACTGGCGTGGGCGGCGGAGAGATTAATTGTAGTTCTCATTTAGTGAAATGGTGCGTGCGATAATGCAAGAATGAAAAATAAATATTTCGTTTTCGACTTGCGCACACGAGACACTTACACTTTTCACAATCTCGCTTTTATTGACTAGCCTGTTTTTGTTGATTCACTCGATCGGCGGCGATCGCATACCATATTTGACCTAATGTATTAAGTTTAAGTTTCTTTCCGCGTTCTTCAGGGAAGAGGCGATAAAACTTTTGGTTTGTTTGTCGAGTTAATTCATCGCTGGTATAGTTCCCCAACTGTCCTTGATTAGCTTGCTTCTGCCAAGTTGTATAGTCTTTTTCGGTGTAGCTTCCTAGGCGGCGTCGTATTGCTGGCGAGAGTTCTGCTTGTTCTAGTTTATCGAGCATCTGCTCGGCGATCGTAAACCAATCGTTGCGCAATGCAGCGTCTTGAGCATCAGATTTCAGGCTACGTCCATTTAAGTCAGGATGTTGGCGATGGAAAGAATCATCAACCAAACCAACAAAGAAAGCTTCTCGAATTTGTAAAGCTTGGCGACGACTGACGACGTTTTGTAGCCTGGCTGCTGTGTTGGTATTTGTTGGCGATCGCTGTGCTATTGGGTTTAATGATGGCGTACGCATAATAGCATTTGCAAAGACCCACGCGCTGGTTGCAGCTAATCCCACTAAGCCTACAGTTGTTGCTTTCATAAGCAGAGGACGCGGCC
Source organism: Gloeocapsa sp. PCC 7428 (assembly GCF_000317555.1). Lineage (GTDB taxonomy): Bacteria > Cyanobacteriota > Cyanobacteriia > Cyanobacteriales > Chroococcidiopsidaceae > Chroogloeocystis. The sequence goes on along the minus strand of NC_019745.1, from coordinate 5,065,267 downwards.
AACCCAAGTTTAACTTAATCGGCTTGTTGGCACTCGCAGCAATCACTTGAGTTCCTTTAAGTTGCGTTTGGATTTCTTGTGATGGAGGATTGCGCGTAGGTTCTGGCTTACGTCCTAAAACATTAATCGTCCGTAGCTGCGAAATATTGAGCTTTGGGAGCTTTTGTGGTGCTGTTTGTAGGGCTTGTAACACTTCTTCAGCATCAGCATAGCGATCGCCTGGCTTATACGCCAACATTTTCTGTAGTATGGCTTCTAGCTGCGGACTGACGTTAATTTCTTTACGCCATTGCCACGTACCTTTATAGCTATCGTATAAGTCTTGTGGTTCTTTACCTGTCAGCAATACCAATGCTGTCACCGCCAGCGCGTACAAGTCGCTATTGGGATATACTTTACCCTGGCGCATCTGTTCTTCTGGGGCGTAGCCTTGTTTACCTATCAAAGTCGGCATTCCCAACCCAGTAAATCGAGATACAACAGTTGCCGCAACTTGTTTGACTCCGCCAAAATCAATCAGGACAGGCATTTGGTCGGTGCTTCGCAAAATGATGTTGTCTGGAGCAATATCACGGTGTACAACTTTCTGTGCGTGAATATACGTTAACACTGGCAATAATTTACACAAAAATTGTCGAACTTCGCCTTCCGAGAAAGAACCGCGCGATCGCAGCAAATCGTAGTAGGTGTCTCCCTCGATGTAATCTTGTGCTAAGAATAAGCAATTTACGCCAGTTTTTGTTTCCGCTTGAAAAAATTCCAAAAAACGCGGTAATTGCGGATGCTTGAGGTTATATAACGCCCCAGCTTCGCGCTCAAACAATTCTTTTGCTTTTTCGAGTTCGCGATCGCCTTGTACCTGTGGCGCAAATTCTTTGAGTACGCAACGCTCGTTGAAGCGATGCAGGTTTTCTGCTAAGTAGGTACGCCCAAAGCCACCAGCCGCTAACTGACGTACAAGACGATAGCGCTTTTCTAAAACTTCTCCCGCAGGTAGCCATAGTGGTTCACCACACTCGATGCAAAAGCGGCTACCATTTTGATTTTTGTGTCCTTGATTGCAGTATAGAGACATCATATTAGAGCATAAATTAACTCTGTTTGGCAGGAATAGCAATACCTAACCAAAGGGTATTAGTAATTTTTAATACAATCAATACAATGGTGACAAGAATCAAGAAGACATGGCACTGCTTGTAAACACTATTTCTCCTGATTCTGGAAGAGAGGATAAGGAGAACCGAGTGACGACAGGAGTTTCAAATTAAAGTCCCCCACTCGTGGGGGATTTAGGGGGCGAGAAGCCTGAAACTTGAGCGAGAAAACTTATGTATACTCGGTCTAGATTGAGAAAGACAGGTATTCCAGCGTCCACACAAGAATATTTACCGTTTTTTCTATCTTGAGAAAAGCTTAGTATTCGTAAGCTTTAGCTCTAACTATGCAGCAATTAATGTAGTAAGCGTTAAATTAGAATCAACGATTATAAGATGTTTTTATCAAACAACGGAAAAACTATAGGCAAAACTCAGCAAGCGTTACAAGCGTTTCAAGAGTTTCTGACAACACCGCTAGCAACACGGCTCAAACGCCATGAAAATACTTCTTTAGAAGCAAGTACCAGAGCATTATTTCAGGAAGTTGCGGCAAATGTACCCGCCTACAAAGCTTTTTTAGCTGCACGCAAAATTAATCCAGCATCGATTCAAACTTTAGCAGATTACCAAACACTACCACTGTTAACTAAAGAAAACTATCTACGGCGGTATTCGCTAGGAGATTTGTGCAGAAATGGACAACTGGAAATGTGCGATATGATTGCCGTTTCCTCAGGTTCAACCGGTAAACCGACATTTTGGGCAAGGTTTATCACAGATGAATTACAAATAGCCACTCGTTTTGAGCAAATATTCTACGATAGCTTTTTTGCCGACACGCGCCGCACCTTAGCTGTTGTCTGTTTTGCGCTGGGAACCTGGGTTGGTGGAATGTACACGACTAATTGTTGTCGTTATGTCGCCCAAAAAGGTTATCCAATTACCGTAGTTACTCCAGGCAATAATAAAGAAGAAATCTTCCGCGTTGTACAAGAACTGGGTGATGCTTTTGAACAGGTTGTTTTACTCGGATATCCACCGTTTATTAAGGATGTTATTGATACCGGAATTAACCGTAATATTGAATGGTCGCGATATCAAATAAAATTAGTGTTTGCTGGCGAAGTTTTTAGCGAAGAGTGGCGTAGTTTAGTGACACAACGCGTCGGGGCAAAAAATCCTTGCTATGATACGGCGGCGCTTTATGGTACAGCGGATGCAGGCGTTTTAGGAAATGAAACACCACTGAGTATTTGTATTCGCCGTTTTTTAGCCAATCGTCCCGATTTAGCACGTCGGTTATTCGGTGAATCGCGCCTCCCGACACTCGTACAATACGATCCTTGCGATCGCTTTTTTGAAGTCCAAGACGGTACACTGCTCTTTTCTGGCAATAACGGTATTCCCTTGGTTCGCTATCACATTGCTGATACGGGTGGGTTGATTCCGTACAATACAATGTTGGAATTTTTAGCCGCAGCAGGATTTGATCCCGTAGCAGCTTTAGAAGAGTATGGAGCAAGAGGAAATTATTTATTGCCGTTTGCATACGTTTTTGGGCGTTCTGACTTTACGGTTTCCTACTTTGGTGCGAATATTTACCCTGAGAATGTCACTGTAGGATTGGAACAGCCAACGATTCAAGAATGGGTGACGGGAAAGTTTGTGTTGCAGGTGCAAGAAGATGCGGATCGAAATCGCTACTTATCGATTGTCGTTGAGTTAGTACCAGAAGTTAGCGACACTGAAGACAAACGACAGGCGATCGCAACTTCGATTCATGCCCAACTCTTGCGTCTTAATAGCGAGTTTGCGAACTACGTTCCTGTAGAATACCAAATGCCGCAAATCATGTTAGCCACAACGGGCGATCCTGAATATTTTCCCAGCGGAGTGAAGCATCGCTATACTCGGAAAAATTAATCTAGTGTCTTGAACCGTTGTTTGACAATGCTTTTTATTTGACATAGTTTAGCAATAAACATCTACTCAATTCATGACAAATCCGCAAAACTATCTGCGAGGAATCAAAAAGTTTTCGATTGCCCGCACTATTTTAGCTGTAGTGGTGATAGGCACGGCAATTATCCTCACGCTTTGGCTTTCGCTGTCGCAGGGCGCAGTTCCACTTAGTTTTGCTGAGTTATGGCAAGCACTGCTGCATCAAGGCGATCCCGTCAAGCAAACGATTCTTTGGGATTTACGTCTTCCGCGTATTGTTGCAGCAATTACTGTTGGTGCAGCGTTAGGAATGTCTGGCGCACTTCTTCAAGGTATGTTACGCAATAGTCTTGCCGATCCTTTTATTCTCGGTATTTCAGCGGGTGCAGGATTGGTTGTGATTGTGATGGTGGTGTTGCGAATTTATCAAGCCTGGATTCCCTTAGCAAGTTGGATTGGCGCGATCGCGACTTCAGCAATCGTATTTTTGCTAGGACGTACCGGAACAGGAATCGCGATTGAACGGCTGATTTTAGGGGGAGTCGCGGTGAGTGCTTTGTTTGGTGCGGTGCAAAGTACACTACTCTTACTTGCAGAAGATGGTCAAGTGCAAGTAGCTCTCAATTGGCTAATAGGCAGTTTAAACGGGAGAGGATGGCAAGAAGTCACCACATCTGGACCTTATATTGCTGTTGCTTTACTGGGAGGATGCTTGCTAGCGCGATCTGTGAATGTACTGGCGTTGGGAGACGATTTAGCCGTCGGATTGGGAATTTCTTTGATGCGATCGCGTATCCTCATCGGTGGCGTCGCGAGTTTACTTGCAGCAAGTTCTGTGAGTATCAGTGGTTTAATTGGATTTGTTGGTTTAGTTGTTCCCCACGGTGTACGCTTATTGGTCGGTACAGATCACCGCGTTGTGTTACCACTTTCTGCACTGTTTGGTGCATGGTTACTCATCTTTGCCGATTTACTCTCGCGATTAGGTGCTGTTGAACTTCCCGTAGGTTCAGTAACTGCGTTACTCGGTTCGCCGCTGTTTATTTGGCTACTGTATCGCCGCTCAAATGAAATAAACTGATACGGGCAAAGCATTGCCTTGCTCCTCTACACTCTGACCTCTGGCTCCTCTATCATGCCGCTTTCATTGCAAAATCTTACTGGTGGTTATACTGCTGTACCCGTTGTATCGAATATCAACCTGACGCTACAAACTGGAGAATGGCTAAGTTTAGTTGGCGCTAATGGTTCGGGTAAATCAACACTCCTAAAATTACTCAGTCGCATTCTCGCGCCGCAAACTGGCGTAGTGTTACTCGATGGTAAAGCGATTCATACACAACCGGCGAATGTTGTTGCGCAGAAACTTGCACTATTACCGCAACAGCAAACAATTCCGGTAGGTTTAACAGTACGACAATTAGTGAGTTTAGGGAGAACACCACATCAACCTTGGTGGCGATGGGAACTGAACGCAGAAGACAAACAAAAAGTAGAAACTGCGATTCAAAAAACTCAATTAGAACCTTTAAGCGATCGCGCTGTCGAACAACTTTCTGGCGGCGAACGTCAACGGACTTTTTTAGCACTAGCACTCGCCCAAGAACCACAAGTTTTGTTACTAGATGAACCAACAACTTATTTAGATATTAACTATCAACTGCAATTACTCGAATTACTCAAAGCTTTGAATCAACAGCAGGAATTAACGATTATTACCGTTTTACACGAATTAAATTTAGCCGCGCGGTACAGTTCGCGAATTGCGCTGTTAAAAGAGGGTCAACTTTGGGAAGTTGGTACACCACAACAAGTACTAACGCCAGATAATATCGCTCAAGTTTTTAGCGTTGAAGCGACGATTATGAATACTCCTGTGGGATTGCAAGTATGTGCAATTTCTGCTTTAGATTCAACAGTTTGAATTTTATCTTTAACTCATAATTGAGAAATTACGAATTATCAAACCGTTCTTCCCAAATAGCATGAAAGCAAATTACCAAAACCAAATGAAGTTGTCACAGTTACGGATTTTGGTTGCCGTTGCAGAGTGGGAAAATTTTAGTGAGGCTGCTTTGCAACTTGAAATGTCACAGTCAGCAGTTAGTCATGCGATCGCAACGTTGGAAGATCATTTAGGTGTCGTATTAGTTTCGCGAGGGCGTCACGGTGCGCGTCTGACTCCTGTAGGTAAAAGAATTGTCGAACACGCCCGCGTTATTGTGAATCGCACCGAAGAAATTATCAAAGAAGCCGAGTCAGCGAAAGGATTAAAAGGAGGTCAAGTACGTATTGCTTCGTTTCGTAGTGTTGCTACGCATATTTTGCCACGCGCGATCGCCGAATTTCATCGCCGTTTTCCATCGATTGCCGTTCATCTCATTGAACACGACAATTGTGGTGATGTAGAACATACTTTACGCGAAGGACGCGCCGATATTGGCTTTATTCTGCTACCTGGAGGTGAAAGTCTGGAAACGTGGGAATTACTACGTGATGAATACTTAGCCTTATTTCCGCCAAATGTCAAACTTTTTTCACTAAAGTTAACTTGGGAAGACTTAGTAAATTATCCCTTAATTATGCATCCGCCTGAGGACACAATGATGCAGCCAGTTTACGCACACGTACAAGCCTGTGGTTATAAATTGCGCGCAGCTTATGAAGTTGAAACTGATGCTGCGATTGTTAGTCTAGTAGCGCAAGGATTAGGTGCAACCATCTTACCTCGTTTAGCGGCTCAGCCAATTCCAGCGAATGTACAAGTATTTAGTTTGCCAGTGCCGCTTGAGCGAATAATCGGTGTAGCAATTTTAGCAGATGCTTTGCAGACTCCTGCGGTTTACGCGTTTTTAGATACAATTAGGCATCAATCCTTGGTGGAATATTTGTAACAATAATTCTTGAAAACGTTCTTCTATAAGATGATTAAAAAACTCACTGATAGAGATTTAATTCAACCTACTTTTGTAATGATAGAGGAGTACTTAAATACTCCTCTTATTTGCCTTAATATCGAGTTGTAGTGGTAGTTCCAGATTCGGCGGGGTCTCTGTAAGCAACAGTACGTTTCGGTTGGCGAAATAGACCAGCAAGACCGATCAAGCCAAGGAGTCCCAACCACCCCCAGTTATTGTTATCGTCTCTTGTTTCTTGAACAGTTGTTGTCGTTGTTGTATTTGGGTTAGTTGTTGTTTGGGCGTTAGCAGGAAGCGATAAAGGGGCAACAGCTACACTCAGGGCGATAATACTTGCCCCAACTGTTTTGGAAAAGGAAGGTTTCATACGTGGGTCAACTTGATGGTAAGTAGTGGTTATAGTTGAATTGAAAGTGCTATTGGTTTGATGTAGCTCAGTAAACTCATCTATAAATGAAGTTATCAATTTTTACCAAGTTCTAAATCAATCTTCAGCAATATTCGCAGGATCTACGCATCTCTAACTGAAGAAGTAAAACCTCTCTTTAATAGAGATAAATCATTTTTCATCGCGACACTATTTACACTTGTACTAAGTAGGGAGAATTAATAGATTGAGCTTGATCTGCATCTACCAAAGCCTGATAGACAAAAGCGGCAACTTCAGCGCGAGTTGCAATGCGGTTAGGATTTAATTGTCGTACGGTAGGGTAGTTGACAACCATCTGCCGTTGCGTTGCGGCTGCGACTTTATTCATCGCGTAGGTAGGAATTTGTGCGGCATCTTGGTAATAAGAAAGCACGCTAGTATTGTCACTACTGAGATTTAAACCACTTGTTAGCGCTACAATAACTTGAACTCTAGGAATCTGTTGACTAGGTTGAAAAATTCTTCCTGGATAACCGACAAGAAAACCTCTTCGCACCGCCGTTTGAATCGCACTATATCCCCAAAAACTCTGAGGAACATCGACAAATTCGATACTAGCGTTGTTTTGCGATGCTTTTGGGAAAGCTTTGGTAACAATTGCTGCAAATTCCGCACGAGTGACAGGTGCGTTGGGTTTAAAAGTACCATCTGGAAATCCGCTAATGATATTTTTGTCAGCCAAGGCTTGAATATAACGCTGCGCCCAATGACCTTGAATATCAGCAAACGTTGTCGGAGTGGGTAATCCTGGTTGTGATGGACGCGTCGGCGCTTGGGCGATCGCACTTGTTAGCGATTGCCATGCGGGTTTCGGTTTCAGTTGCGCGTCAAAAGGTAAAGGACGCAATCCCGCCCCATCTTTGCGAGGTTTTGTACTTGATAGCCACGTATAGCGATCGCTAATTCCCCAAGTAATGACAGCGGTGACTGCGGGTTGGTCGAGTACTACTTCAAGAAAGTCTGCATAAACATTAGCAACGGCGCGATCGCGAAGTGCCGGATCTCGAGGCAACTGCTGATCGTTGACATCGAGTTCTGTAATCATAATTTCTAGGTCTAGATCTGCAACATTACGTAGAAATCTACGAATTTGCGTAAATTTGACACCATCAGGATGACCGAACAGATGTGCTTGAATACCTAAGGCTTGAATCGGAGTCCCTCTGGACTTGAGGCGTTCTAATAATCTCAGTACCGCAGCGCGCTTCGTTTCGGCTTGCGGAGTATCATGCTCGATGCCAAAATCGTTATACGTTAATATCGCGCGGGGATCTGCCTCAGCTGCCATCCGAAACGCAAGATCGATGTAATCGGGTCCTAGAAATCGCAACCATGGTGTATTGCGTAACATATCACCGCGTTGCCCGCGCGGGTCAATTGCTTCATTTACCACATCCCAAGAGTGCATTCGTCCGGCGTAATGTCCAGCAACGCGAGAAATGTGTTCGCGCAAAAATTTTTCAGCGTTTTGTTTATTGACAGTTTTAGCAAACCAATTGGGTAAACCGTTATGCCATACCAACGTATGTCCGCGAAATAACATCCCATTGCGTCGCGCAAAACCCGCCATCCAGTCTGCGCGCGTAAAGTTAAATTGATTGGGGCTAGGGCGAAGCACTTGCCACTTTAGTTCGTTTGCAGGTACTAGAATCCCACACTGTTGGGCAACAAGATTAGCGTAGGCTTGATCCGAGGAAAGATTGTTGTAATTTACCGCTGCACCAAAAAGTAATCCTTTTGTTCTGGCTGAGGCGCGTAAAGCGATCGCTTCTGCTGCTAAAGCAACACTAGGATCTGCCGAAGTATCTGGACTAAGCAGATTTAAGTGTCTAAGTTGAGAAGCTGTTGTAAAGGCTCCCATGCCAGTCAATGCACCTAAACCCATTAAAAAATGACGTCTTTTTAGTAGCAGTTGTTTATGCATATAAATAACAATAAATCAATGACACTACTTCTTAATCTGTAGTATTTGCTAAAACCCCCTATATCTTGACTCTGTAATATCGCTATAGTTTCCCTCATTGACCTAAATATTTATAATTTATAACTCTGAAATATCCCCTAAGCTGGTTGCCAAGCTGCAAAAAAGTACGTAATCAAATAGAAGTACATGGTTTTGCCATCCTACGCTGATCAGTGGGAAAGCTCCAAAAGGCAGAAAATATGAATTTCTTAGCAGCACTGCTTGCAGTCGGACTTGCTTTTGTACATATCTTTGCTGGAAAGTTGCGCTTTCTTGATACTATTCCCCGCAGTCGTTGGTTATCAATGGCGGGAGGCGTTTCGGTTGCTTATGTGTTTGTGCATTTGTTACCCGAACTCAACAAAAGACAACACGCGTTTGAGCATAGCACTAACGGCATTCTTGCTTACTTTGAAGATCACGTTTATCTCGTTGCGCTTTTTGGTCTTGCTGCATTTTATGGCTTGGAGCGTGCGGCAAATCTGTCACGTCGGAGTAACCGTAAAGCGGGGAAAAAAGATACGACTAGCTGGGATGTCTTTTGGATTCACATCATTTCCTTTTCGCTTTATAACGCGCTCATTGGCTATTTGCTCGTTCATCGACAAGAGCCAGAATTTGTGAGTCTATTGCTATTCTCCTTTGCTATGGCGCTACATTTTATTGTTAACGATCACGGTCTACGCGAAAATCACAAGCATGACTATGACCGCATAGGGCGCTGGATACTGGCGATCGCAATTATTTTAGGCTACTGTGTCGGACAAGCAACGGAAATTCAGGAAATGGCAGTTAGCGCACTGTTTGCGTTTGTTGGTGGCGGAGTTATTCTTAATGTCCTGAAAGAAGAACTACCAGAAGAACGCGAAAGTCGCTTTTGGGCATTTGTGCTCGGTGCATTTGGTTATGCAGTAATATTACTCCTGACAGATTAGACCGCTGGCGCAATAACTCGCCTCAAAATCTCCTAAGTGTAGAGGACTTTGAGTTGTTTAGCAGCCTCCCGCCTCCTCTGACTCTCCTCAAGTGTGGGGAAAGATCGCAAAAAACGATTGAATCCTTGACAAGACTACTGGTTTGTTCAAGCGAGAATTCAACTGTTGGGAAGTAATGGCGAATACTTCTTAGGCGCTTTGTGTAAATGTATTCTGCAACAAGAATAACAATTAAAGAAATCAGATATTATCAGCGCATATGTCGTAGAGGTCAGGGAGATGACGAGTTACTCGTAAACAGTTTTGAGCTTAAGGGGTAAAGCAGATCTTACCCGTGAATGTTAAGTTTTGAATGTTGTATGAATGAGTTAAAAAATGCTCATGCCTTCGTTACGGCGAACAATTCAAAATTCAAAACTTTAATGATGTGCTAATCCTCTTGACCATTGTTATAGTTAAGGTTTTTTAAACTCATGTCTAACTACTCATTTTCAGGCGATATCCAACGCTAAGGAGATGTATTTGTGAACATTAAAGTCATTATCAGTTTATTAAAAGAAACCTTCGCCGAGTGGAATAAGGATAAGGTAGCGCGCATCGCCGCCGCGCTTGCGTATTACACGATGTTTTCGCTTGCACCTCTTTTAATTATCGTCATTGCGATCGCTGGTTCGGTTTTTGGTGAAGAGGCGGCGCGAAATGAAATTGTTACCCAGATTGAAGGTTTAGTAGGCAGAGATGGAGCCGAATTTATTCAAACAGCAATTGAAAACGCCAGTCAACCAGCCGAAGGAACGTTTGCTTCAGCGATTAGCTTTGTCGTGTTGCTTTTTGGTGCGACAGGATTATTCGCTGAATTACAAGATGCGCTCAATACCGTTTGGGAAGTGCAGCCCAAGCCAAATCAAGGCTTACTGGTTGTCATTCGCAACCGTTTTTTATCGTTTGCCATGATTTTAGGAATTGGCTTTTTGCTTCTCGTTTCGCTCGTACTTGGTGCAGCTTTGGCAGCAATTGTCAATCTTTTTGGTAGTTGGTTTCCTTTTTTGAGTTCGTTTTTACAGTTGCTTTCGTTTGTTTTTGGTTTTGTTGTTACGACGTTTTTATTCGCAGCGATCTACAAGATTTTACCAGATGTAAAAATTGCTTGGAGCGATGTTTGGATTGGTGCAATTATCACATCATTTTTATTTTCTGTTGGTCGATTTTTACTCGGTCAATACATCGGTAATAGCAGTCTTGGCTCGATTTATGGTGCGGCGGGATCGCTTGTCGTCGTTCTTGTATGGGTTTTCTATGCTTCCCAAATTCTACTTTTAGGTGCAGAATTTACTCAAGTTTATGCTAGAAGATTTGGTTCGGGAATCGTTCCTGCTAAAAATGCTGTTCCTTTAACTCCTGAAGCCCGTGCAGAACAAGGATTGAAATCTAGCGACGAACAATCTGAAACGAGTACGCGCCCTCGTCGTCAGCGTTCTAACTTCCTCAGTCGCATTTTTGGTGGTTCTAAACGGCGATCGCCTCGCCGCAGAGATCGTCGATAACTCACAGCATAGTCATCAAATCGCAGTTTAAAGCAGCTAAATGCACTTAAAATCAGTAGGGGCGACTCATGACCCAAAAAAAGCGTCGTTCATCTCGTGTAGTACGTATTGTTAATAAGGACGGGCGGTTAAATATTGTTGGTAGTGGTAAATGGTATTCCTACTGGCGCGATCCATACCATTTATTGCTAACGGTTCCTTGGACTGGGTTTTTGGCGATCGTTACTTTAGGCTACATTACTGCTAATACTTTCTTTGCCTTAGCTTACTTGGTAGGAGGTAATGGAATTGCAAATGCACGACCTGGTAACTTTTTTGACGCTTTCTTTTTTAGCATCCAAACGATGGCGTCGATTGGTTATGGTGCAATGTACCCGCAAACGCTTTATGCCAACATTCTAGTGACGATTGAATCTTTACTCGGCTTGATGGGGTTAGCAATGGGGACAGGATTAGCGTTTGCGCGTTTGTCACAACCTACCGCCAGAGTCATTTTCAGCCGTGTAGCAGTGGTAGATTTGTATGATGGAGTCCCTACGCTGATGTTTCGCACCGCCAATAAGCGCCGCAATCAGATTTTAGAGGCTGAATTGCGCGTCCGTTTAGCGCGAGATGAAGTGAACGCGGAAGGGCTATCTATGCGAAGAGTTTACGATCTACCGCTTGTACGCAGTCAAAATCCTAGCTTTGCGCTTTCTTGGACAGCGATGCATCCTATTGACGAATCTAGCCCTTTGTATAAAGCTACACCCGAAATCCTTGCGCAACAAGAAGCCTCAATTATCATTACACTAATTGGCATCGATGAGACGGTTTCCCAAACAATTCACGCGCGTCACGTCTATATTGCACGCGATATTTTATGGAATATGCGGTTTGTTGATATCATGTTGCGGACTTTGGATGGCGATCGCCATCTTGATTATTCGCGTTTTCATGATGTCACACCGCTATAAAATTTCAAATGGCTATACTATCCAAATCAGCATAAAAAAATGCTGAGCCATATCGAGAGAATCTCATACAACTCAGCAATTGATTAAGTTATGACATCATTGGCTCAATAATTGAGCGTTATTGCACGACTAAACGGCTGCTGGTTCAGCTTTGTCTACATGACCATTAGTATCAGGCTCGTTAGCAATTTCTGGAGCAGCAGTAGAAGCGTCTGCAATATTGACTTTAACAACTTTACGACGCGCTTCTGTCACTTTGGGTAGTGTTAAGGTCAAAATGCCATTTTTGAACTCAGCTTGTACTTGATCGTTCTGAATAGCAACAGGTAAACCGACGACACGCTGGAACTTACCATAGCGGAATTCACTGCGGAAAAGTCCGCGTTCTTGAGCTTGCTTTTCGCGACGATATTCACCGCGAATTGCTACAGCTTCTCTTGTTACCTGAACATCTAAATCTTTGCCTTCTACTCCAGGAATTTCCGCCCGCAGAATTAAGTTATCTTCAGTATCTTTTAACTCTACTGCTGGCTTCCAAAATGTCTCTAATTGCTGATTGCTACCTGCTAATTCGTCAAACACTTGATCCATTTGACGGCGTAGCATTTCGATTTCTTGAAAAGGTTGCCAACGAATCAGTGCCATATCTAAACTCTCTCTTACTCTTAGGTTTAATCATATTGGCTGCACATCTTTATAATGCCGAACTAGTAGATTATGATGAGTAGGGTAAACCGGAGTTGTTGCGGGGTAGATACCCGAATTTTGTTTTTTTTGGGGCGCTCTGTACATCTCAAGAAATGAATATCTTCCTGGTAGCGATCGCGCTTTTAGAGAGAGCAAAATAATATAGCAGCTTTGTTTTGGTTGGAGGATTTTTTGCGACGAACCACATTGGCGCAGCCTTGCCGCAGGGTAGTTCACAAAGAAAAGAAATTTTCGTAGAGTTTTTTTATGACTACGTACATCAAAAATATTATGTTTATAGTTACTTATTTATCTCGTAATTTCTAACGCCAGCTAAAATTAAATCTACGACTTCTTGAGCGTGTTGTTCTACTGTTTCTGGATCAAGCAATGGTGCGCCTTGCCAAAGGTACTTAAAATTCTCGTAGGCAGTAAAGTAGAAATTGCAAGCTCCTAAGATATTCATGACAGTATGTTGTGGATGAAGTTTGCGAAAGCATCCTTCGGCGATTCCCCGCTCTAAAATTCTTGTGACAATACCAAAAACCTGCTGTGCGCGATCGCTACTGAGAACGTGTTTGTAATACTTACCCTGATTTTGCAGCGCTTCATGAATTTGAATCGGGTTAAGGTGCGGATGGTGGAAATCAGTCGCGATTTGTCGCCGGATGAGCTTCTCTAATGCTTCTTCAGGTGGTAACTGTTCAAGTTCCTCTGGCTGAATGGAATCCATGTATCTACCAAAAAAAACACGCTCCAACACAGCAACGTAGAGATCTTCTTTACTTTTGAAGTAGTAGTAAATCATCGCCTTGGTGACGCCTGTTTTCGCCGCAATCTCTTCTGTCTTCGCCGCGTTTAAACCGTATTGCGCAAATTCTGCTTCGGCTGCATCGAGTATCGCTGTTTTTGTCGCCTCTGCATCTCGAACCTGTTTGGCTGCTTTTCCTGCTTTAGTGACCACTACGACTTTTTTACACCATTAACGTATCATCCTGTTCGATCATAGGTGCTGAAATGCTTTTCCGTCAAAGCTTTGAGACTTTTTTATAACTAAATTACACTTGGGTGTTGACAAAAAAACTTCGTTGCGGCATATTAACTAACAGGTCAGTTAATTAATTTAAATAGAAAACTGACTGTAAACCTTAACGTCATCATCCAACATCATGACAACGACTCTACAGAGACGCGGAAGCGCTAATCTGTGGGAGCAGTTTTGCAATTGGGTCACTAGCACCGATAATCGCCTTTATGTAGGCTGGTTTGGGGTGTTGATGATCCCAACATTGCTTGCTGCAACCACCTGTTTCATTATTGCTTTCATTGCTGCACCTCCCGTTGATATCGATGGAATTCGGGAGCCTGTTGCAGGTTCACTGTTGTATGGCAACAACATCATTACTGGTGCGGTTGTACCATCCTCGAATGCGATCGGCTTGCATTTTTATCCAATTTGGGAAGCTGCAAGTTTAGATGAGTGGCTGTATAACGGTGGTCCTTACCAACTGGTGATTTTCCACTTTCTCATTGGCGTATTCTGTTACATGGGACGCGAGTGGGAACTCAGCTACCGTCTAGGGATGCGTCCGTGGATTGCTGTTGCTTACTCTGCACCTGTCGCCGCTGCTACCGCAGTATTCTTGATTTACCCTATCGGTCAAGGCAGCTTCTCGGATGGAATGCCTTTAGGTATTAGTGGTACTTTCAACTTTATGTTGGTGTTTCAAGCTGAACACAACATTTTGATGCACCCATTTCATCAGCTAGGAGTCGCAGGTGTCTTCGGTGGTGCGCTGTTTAGTGCCATGCATGGTTCGCTAGTCACCTCAACTCTGGTACGCGAAACGACTGAAATTGAGTCTCAAAGCTACGGCTACAAGTTCGGGCAAGAAGAAGAGACTTACAATATTGTCGCTGCTCACGGCTACTTTGGTCGCCTAGTTGGACGCACAAACGAGGTGATTTTAGGAACCACAGCAAACAGTCGTACTTTACACTTTTTCCTAGCAGCTTGGCCCGTAGTTGGTATCTGGTTTACCGCTTTAGGTATCAGTACGATGGCATTCAACTTAAACGGTTTCAACTTCAATCAGTCGGTTCTCGACTCGCAAGGACGTGTGATTAGCACTTGGGCTGATGTGTTGAATCGCGCCAACTTGGGTATGGAAGTGATGCACGAGCGCAACGCACATAATTTCCCACTTGATTTAGCGACAGGTGAAGCAGTAACAGTTGCAATGACTGCACCTGCAATTAATAGCTAAGTCGTCTTAAAAGTTTTGTCTTTTATGATTGCTTAATCAGCGCTCTGTAACAAGGGCGCTTTTTCTTGTCATACAGATAAAAATAGATATCTTACATGAATGCTTGACGAATAAATGCACACCTAAACAAACTCTCAATATTAATATGTGGCGGCATACATCGTTTGGGTAGCCTTGAAGGGAGTTGTAGCGTATTTATGATTCATGCAAACTGCTTGTCTTTTTCTATTGTTTGTCTCGTGCCAATTTTTCGGCGATCGCTTCTCGTATCCAAGGCGCAACTGCATCACCCGCAACGGCTCGTAGTTCGGCTTCTAAACTCGGTGGAAGACGAATGCTGATTGGTTTACTGATGACTGGCTCGGAATCGGTAACAAATTTCCCAGACTTGAGATCTCGTTTGCTCATAGCAGCAGGGGTTTGGTTAACGCAACTGGAATATTATTATTTACTTTAACGAACCACAGAGGAGCCAGTGCATTGCGGGGGTTATTGAGATGGAGATTGCTATATAAAAAATCCCCCAGTGTTCACGCTGGGGGTTTGAGAAACTATGCTAGGTGATTAGCTGACGGAAGATAGTAACAACTCTTTGTTTGCTACTTTTTCTACCTTGACTTCGCCGCGATCGTCAATGTCAACGATCGCTGTGTCTCCAACTTTGATTGAACCTGCTAACATTGCTTCAGCTAGGCTGTCTTCAAGTAGTCGCATGATGGCGCGACGTAATGGTCTTGCACCGTAGCTGGGGTTGTAGCCTTCTTGGACTACGCGATCTTTGAACTTAGCGGTCACTTCAAGCTCGATTCCTTGTTCTACTAAGCGTGTGGAAACTTCGCGTAACAGAATATCGGCGATTTGTGTGACTTCTGCTTTGCTCAACTGACGGAAGACAATGATATCGTCTACGCGGTTGAGGAACTCAGGGCGGAAGTGTTGCTTGAGGTCTTCATTCACTAGATTGCGAATGTGATTGTAGCTAGACTCACTTTGACTATCAGCAATCTCGAAACCTATACCACCACCACCTTTTTCGATGACTCGCGAGCCGATGTTGGAAGTCATGATCAGTAGTGTATTCTTGAAGTCTACTGTGCGACCTTTGGCATCCGTCAAGCGACCGTCATCCATGATTTGCAACATCATGTTGAAGACATCAGGGTGTGCTTTTTCGATTTCGTCGAATAGCACTACAGTGTAAGGTCTGCGACGCACTGCTTCGGTGAGTTGTCCGCCTTCGTCGTAACCAACGTATCCTGGAGGTGAACCAATTAGCTTGGAAACTGTGTGGCGCTCCATGAATTCGGACATATCGAGGCGAATCATCGCTTCTTCTGAACCGAAGAAATATGAAGCAAGCGCTTTGGTTAATTCGGTTTTACCAACTCCGGTAGGACCTGAGAAGATAAAGCTAGCAATCGGGCGATCGGGACTCTTTAAGCCGACTCGCGCGCGGCGAATTGCTCGCGAAACTGCGGTGACAGCTTCTTGTTGACCGATAATCCGCTGATGTAGGGTGTCTTCTAAGTGCAACAGCAATTCTGATTCGGTTTCGGTCAGCTTATTAACGGGTACGCCAGTCCACGAAGCAACGATTTGCGCGATGTCTTCTTCATCGACAACAGGAGTGTTGACATCCTTGTTTTGATTTTCAGCAATCGCCTTGATTTGGGCTTCGAGTTCTAACTCGCGATCGCGCAGCTGTCCTGCTTTATCGAAGTCTTGTGCTCTAACGGCGGCTTCTTTAGCGCGCGATACTTGGACTAATTCGCGCTTGACTTCACTGGTCACGGATGCTTGCGAGTTTCTCAAACGAACGCGCGAACCTGCTTCGTCAATCAAGTCGATGGCTTTGTCGGGTAAGAAGCGATCGCTAATGTAACGATCTGATAGCTTCGCAGCAGCTTCGAGTGCGACATCAGTAATTTTGACGCGGTGATGTTGTTCGTAAGTAGCGCGTAAACCGTGCAGAATCTCAATCGTTTCATCTACCGAAGGTTCGCCAACCATAATTGGCTGGAAACGACGCTCGAGTGCTGCATCGCGTTCGATGTGCTTGCGGTATTCATCGAGTGTTGTAGCACCGAGACACTGCAATTCACCACGGGCTAAGGCTGGCTTGAGGATGTTCGCTGCATCCATACCACCTTCAACACCACCAGTACCGATCAAAGTGTGAATTTCGTCAATCACTAAGATGATGTTACCCGCAGCGCGAATTTCCTCCATGATTGCTTTGATGCGTTCTTCAAAGTCACCTCTAAAGCGTGTACCCGCAATCAGTAAGCCCATGTCTAGGCTGACGACTTGGCGATCTTCCAGGATGTCAGGAACGTTTTGATTAACAATTCGTTGTGCCAGTCCTTCGGCGATCGCGGTTTTACCAACACCAGGTTCGCCGATTAACACGGGGTTATTCTTCGTCCGCCGTCCGAGAATTTGGATTGCGCGTTCGATTTCTTTCTCGCGCCCCACAACAGGGTCAAGCTTACCTTCGGCGGCGAGCTTTGTTAAATTGGTGCTAAATTCATCTAAAGTCGCTGTTTTACTTGCAGTGCGACCACTACGGCGGTCGGTATTACCCACAGACACCGCTGCTACTTCTCCGTGCTTTTTAATGACTGCGGTGCGAATTTGTTCGGGGTGAATACCTAAATTACTCAGCACTTTCGCTGCTACGCCGTCGCCTTCGCGAAGTAATCCTAAGAGAATGTGTTCTGTATCAATGTAGTTGTTTCCGAGTTGCCGAGCTTCAGCTAGAGCTTGCTCAAAAACACGCTTAACTTTGGGAGTGAAAGGAAGTTCAGCGGGGACGAATCGATTTCCCCTACCGATAATTTTTTCTACTTCTGTGCGTGCATCTTGGAGGGATACTCCTAGCTCGGTCAGCACTTTTGCTGCTACTCCCGTACCTTCTCCAATCAAGCCTAAAAGAATCTGCTCGGTTCCTACCAAGTTGTGTCCCAGGCGACGTGTCTCTTCCTGGGATAGCATGATGACCTTGATGGCTTTATCTGTAAAGTATTCAAACATCGTGGTTTCCTTTACCGAGCTTGTTTAGTAGGGCTATCTGCCCTTACATAAACTTTCATATAGTTATGTTTAATGTAACTTTATGCAAACAACTCCCACAGTGGGAACAGCCGTAATTGTGAAGGAGTGTTACCCACATATCTTTGACGTGAACGTTAGTGTTGGGATGGGTGAGGAGTGAGAGGTGAGTTATTAATCCTATGTTGGTTACTATTACCAGTTACCTATTACCAAGCTATACGCCCAATCCTTGCCTCAGTCTTACCGAGATTTGTTCCTCTGAGTAGAATCTTTTTCGTAGCGAGCAGCGTCTAATACTATTAAGATCCTTAAAACTGAATAAATTGAAGTAACTTAGTACTGAATAATTCTCAAAGTAGTCTATTGTGTCTATAATAAGCCGTACCCTGGTTGATCCCAAATCGATAAAACTAACTAACCAACGGAAAACAAAAGCGATCTTGACAAAAGGTGTAGAGATGGCTTTCCGGTCAGGACGAGAATGCTTTCAGGTTTTAAAAGGAATTGACTTAGACGTTTCTCCTGGCGATATTCAACTATTGATGGGACCATCGGGATCAGGAAAGACGACTTTGCTGTCGATTTTGGCAGGCTTGCTGACACCAACGGCGGGTAGCGTTTATTTACTCGGCGAAGAGATTACAAAAATGTCTCGCGAGAAGTTAGCACGCTTTCGCTTAGAGAATATAGGGTTTATTTTTCAAGGATTCAACTTGTTTCCAGCACTGACAGCAGCAGAGAATGTCGAATTAGTGCTGAACATTAAAGGGATTAAAGGACGACTAGCACGAAATCAGGCGAAATATCTACTCGAACAGGTAGGCTTAGCTAGTCATACGAATTATAAACCAGGGGACTTATCCGGCGGGCAAAAACAACGAGTAGCGATCGCCCGTGCATTAGCAGGTAATCCGCAACTAATTATGGCAGACGAACCTACAGCCGCTTTAGACTCGCGTAGCGGACACAATGTCATCGAGTTACTGCGGGTATTAGCCAAAGAAGAAGGCTGTACGGTACTCATGGTAACTCACGACCCGCGTATTATTGATGTCGCCGATCGCGTTGCTTACATGGAAGATGGAATTTTACGGCAAGAGTAAATGTAAAGTAGCGATCGTAGGAAGTATGACGCAGAGCATCAAGAAAAGTCGGTCAAGTATAGCTCGTTACTTAAAAGGATATTGTGGTTAGTCTAGAGAATCTACTAAGTTAAACAGAGTCTGAAAGTCTTGACTTCAAACGTCAGTTTCATGAGAATAAGGTTGAACTACTCCACGATATTATTTGTCTAGCAAATGCGTATATAGAAGCTGACAGATATTTAGTTTTTGGCGTTGCGGATGATAAAAATGTTTTAGGTGTACAAGCGGATTGCAATCGTAAGAAGAATGCCGATATCCAAGACCTTCTTCGCCAGAGTAATTGCAATCGCATTCCTACAGTTATGCTTCAAACTGTTGAGTATCGTCCCAGTATTGAAGTGGATATTCTAACTATCAGAAATAGACCCGATAAACCTTTCTTCCTCGTGAAAGATAAGTCTTTTCAAGGAAAAACAATACGTGCAGGAGTTATTTATACACGTCTAGGTGATACAAATATTCCCCTCCAAGAGTCAGCACCTGAAGCACAAATTGAATTGATGTGGCGTGAACGCTTCGGATTAGGTTTACCGCCTTTAGAGAGAATGAAGCTACTATTAGATGATTTTGAAGGTTGGGTTAGTGTTAACGAGGATGCCCAACTTTATCATCAGCAATTTCCAGAGTTTACAGTACGTCAAGGGAAGCTGATTAATGAGAATTTCCGCGAATCGTGGTCAGAGCGGTTTCCTGATATTAGTGCTCATAGTTTTGAAGTTGAACTTAGATATTTTGAGACAATTATTCATAAAGAAACATTTGTAACGTGTGATGGTGGTAGGTATCAAATTCCTTTACCTAACAGTGATATTGCAGAATCAGAAAGAAAATTTTATATTCAAAAAAAATCCTTCGCATATAATATTGCAAAAATTTATGGGCAATATTATCCTGTAGAAGATGCTCTACAAAGGGCAGGCATAGAGCTACGATAGGCTGTCTTCGTCGTACAGTTTTAGTAACGTTTGCTTGATATTTTCACAATCCATCATTAAGTGATTTTGGAAAAGAATAAGATAAAACGCACTAGATGCGTATAAACTGTAACTCATAATGGGTTATATTTAATATGCTTCGGGGAGTGCAAGTTGCCGACAAGAAAACAGTCAGACACAGCAATATTTCTTTGTCAGTTGCTTTCTAATCTGTACCAGCCAATTCAAATTTTTCGTTACGATCAGAAATTGAAGACAGTTTATATCCAGGCTGGAGAAGATAATATTGCACTCATAATTGATGAAGATGGAGGTTGGGAGTTTGTTTTATGACACCAAATTTGTCTCTAATGACCAATACTGAGCTAAAGCAGTATCTATCTCAGCATCGAAACGATCAAGAAGCTTTTCGTGCAGCTTTAGAAGTTTTGATGAGTCGTCGTAACCCTACTAATCGTCAACCATACCCTTTTGATCTAGCAAACCCTGAAAGTGAAGTCGAAGCGCTCTTGAAAGAGAAATTACATCAAGATAAGTAGCAACTGGTTAAATAAATTCACGGTTTGGCGACTACTTGCATCCACTTGTTACTGTGTTTTCTGAAGCACTTTAGCAATTTCTGATAGTGTTGATTCAACCGAACGCGGTTTCCAGCCTAACTTTTGACGTGCTTTTGTCGCATCAACACGCACGCAGCGATCGTAAATATAGTGAACGCGTTCGCGACTTAAAGGTGGTTGCCATTGTAATAAACGTCCGATAGGATCGAGAAGATTTCCAGCTAGCTTAACAACAGATTTTGGTGCTTCCACAGGGATAGGAATTCCTGTTTGTTGACTTAGCAATTCAAACATTTCTCGTGTCGAAAGTTCCCCCGCAGAAATAATGTAGTGTTCTCCTGGAGGGCTTTTCTCAGCGGCTAGCAGCATTGCATCAACCAAGTCATCGACATGAACAATTCCGGTAATGCGATCGCCTCCCGCCCATAACTTTAAGCGCCCTTTGAGAAATTGCTGCAATACAGAACCAAAATGCGGATCGTCTGCACCAAAGATTCCTGATGGTAAAACGCTCACAACTGGAAGACCTTGAGACGCAAATTCATCGACAATTTGTTGGGCTTGATATTTTGTGCGATCGTAAGCTGAGGAAAAATCAGTTTGTCGGCGTTGAAATGTTTCATCAACAACTTCGCCTTTGGTATCGCCAAAAATACCAATCGTGCTGCAATATATAATCTTCAACACCCCTGATGCTTGGGCAACTTCCATCACCGCGCGAGTTCCCTCGACATTGACGCGCTGCATTTTGTCTGCATCGACTAACCCCAGTTCAACATACGCGGCGGTATGAAATACGGTATCAACACCTTGCATTGCCGTTTGCAAAGCATCGCGATCTGTGATATCGCCGTAGACAAGTTGCAACTGAGAATTGGCAAGACGTGATAAGTTACTTGACTTGCGTACCAAACCAACAACTTGCGCGCCGCGCCGTTCTAAAGCTTGAACTAAGTGGGAGCCAGTAAAGCCGTTAGCTCCCGTGACAAGTGCCTTCATAGGGCTTTTTCGTAAATACGATACGTTTTATATATTTTGCCGCCAGCAGCTTCGATGAGTTTACGCGAAGGATAATTATCCTCGTACACCCACGATAATTCCGCACGTTTGTATGGCTTACCTTTTTGAATTCCGCCTTGCATTCCCAGATAAATTAAAGCCAAGGGCACCATTTTCAAGCGATACTCTGGTAGCGAGCAAATTGTAATCACTCGTCCTTGATCGATTTGACGACGATACCACAAAAACTTGAGAATTCCTAACCAGTTTAATTTACCGTTGACGTGCTTGAGGGGAATATTGTAATCGGGTAAACCCATGAAAAAGCCGATCATTTCGCCGTTGTATTCGGCAATAGGGAACACATCAGGGTCTACAATGCTTTGTAATTCTTTCGCTTCTTCGAGAAATTCAGCTTCACTGCGGGGTGTGGAACTCCAGCTATGCGCAAACGCACGATTGAAAAGGTGATAAATGGCGATCGCATCTTTTTCAAAACCTTCGCCTTTAGTTCTAATCGGACGAAAGTTGACACCCGATTTACAAGCTATGCGATGCGCTTTCTCAAACTCTTTGGGTAAAGGTTTATCTAAAGGAAAATCATACGCATAAGCATCTTTTGCTTTTTGCCATCCATCACGTTCAATAAACTCTGGATAGTACGGCGGATTATATGGCATCATCACGAGTGGTGGCGAGTCAAATCCATCGACTAAAAAGAAACAACGGTTATGCGTCGATAGGTCGATGGGACCTCGAATACGAGTCATACCTTGTACGCGTAGCCACTCACTTGCTGATGTTAGTAATGCTTGCGCAACATCAAAATCGGGAACGCATTCAAAATAGCCAAATAACCCGATATTTTCACCTTCACGCTCGATCAACCGTTGATTGACTGCGGCGACAATTCTACCCAAAGGCTGAGGGTTATCTACGTCTTGCGACAGGGCAACGAACTGTTGCAGCTTTCCATACTGAGAAAAAGGATAGTCAGAAGTAAATTCTTTGGCGATGCTGCTGCGAATCGGTGGTATCCAGTGAGGATTGTCAGCATAAATTTTTGCTGGTAGATTCAGAAATAACTCATGCTCTTTCGGAGTTGTTACCACTCGAACCTGGAAATTTATTGATTGTGTAAGCACTTTAATTCACCAAGCAATTTAGCTAATAGCCAATAAGTTAGGCGCTGAGTGTTGGTTTATAAAATAAATCTCTGGTGGCTACCATACCCGTAACTAAGCGATCCATCTCTTCACGCGAATGTAAAGCGTTTACAGTGATGCGCAAGCGCGGTTTGGCGATAAACCAGATTGGAGATACCCACAGCCCATAGTTATGCATCAATTGCCGCGCAAAGATTTTCGGATTGACATCCGTTGGTAGAATAACAGGAATAACGTTTGTTTCACCAATTGCGACAAAATCGTGTTCTGCAAGCTGCGATCGCAAATAACGGGTATTTTCTTGTAGTTTCTGTACTAATTCAGGACGTTGACGCACTTGGCGAATACTTTCTAACGCCGCCGCTGCAAGTGGTGGTGACAGTGAAATTGTCCCGATTGACGTTGGCGAGACATTTAATAAAGGTTTTAACTCAGCAACGTGCGTGCTAATTGCGGCACCAGCTGACGCAGCAAACTTTGAAAACGTCGTCATAATCAGCGGTACTACACCGCGTTCGATCGCCTGCGCAGGTAAAATACCAAAATGCTCGTAAATCCCGCGTCCTGTCACCCCTAATGCGCCGCTAGCATGGGCTTCATCCATTAATAGCACACTGCCTTCGTAGTGGTGTAACACGTTGAGCATATCGGGAAGTGGGGCGATGTCGCCATCCATCGAGAATACGGCATCGGAAACGACTAAAATGCGATCGCCAGGTCGAGCATAGCGCTGCAACTTCCGCCGCAAGTCTTCGACATCACAATGACGATAAGCTTTAACACGCACTTGCGGGCTGTGACTGAATACTTTCCCTGAACGTGTTCCCGCATTAACAACCGCCGACACAATACAGCCATGATTCAGCACATCAGTAAGAATTAGTGTCTCGCGGGTGTTTTGAAAACCTGGTACGGGAATTGCAAGATGACAAAATGCATCCATCATTGCTTGCATCGCCATCCACGCATTCAGAAATAGTTGTGTATGCGGTAGATGCTTGAACGCAGATATTTCGTCTTCTAGCTGTTGGTGTAATGTAATCCGCCCGCTTAAAACGGATGTGGAACTATTTGATGTGCCATATTGGAGGATTGCATCAATCGCCGCTTGTTTTACTGCTTCGCATTGTACGAGTCCCAAAACATCGTTGGTGCAGAAGGTAAGAACTGTTCTTTTCTCACCTGTGTCTGCGTCAGAAATCTCGACGAGATTACCTTGCTTGCGATGACAAACGTACTCATCGGGATCAAGTCCGCTTTCGTACCACCGTTGAACGTATTCTTTAATAACTTGCACGAATCTACTCCCCTCACCTTTATCCCAGATAGCTTATCCTGTTTGAGTTAAGAAAATATTGCCTTTGGTTAGGTAGTTAACGCTATCCAGATTTAAAAAACCGTAGCATAGGACAAATAGTAATAGTATTTATGAATAAATTATTTAAGACGCACTCGTAGAATTGGTAATTGATTCTCGCTCCTGATATTTTAAGGACGGTTGTATAGATTTTTGCATAAATTGTTCATATTGCCGGACAATTAATCGTTGAATAGCAATAATCGCTGGATTAATTTCTACATATCTGCGTTGACGATTTGCGAGATAGTTCTGCTGTTCGCTTTCAATCATCTCGATGTCTTGCGCTAGAAACTTAGACAAAACAAAGCGCTGAAGTAGTGGTATGAGTATGGGTTTGAGCGGTTGTAGTACCCATTGTGGTAGGCGGACTTTAAAAAAGAATAAAGCAAACGAACGACTTTCGTTTGGTTCTATGGGTAAGCGCATCAAGTATAAAGAGGAAACGCCTTGTAGTGAGGTGGCATAGTGTGGGTAGCGATACTCTACGGTAATTGGCAATGTGGTGACAGTATCGGCGCGATCGCTCAACCCCAGAAACTTCGCCATGTGACCTTTGTAGGAAACATTGTACTCGGCGCGAACGGAATTTTCGGTTTCTTTGAGGCTGAGTAAAACGGGATCGAACCAGCCTTGTAATCCTTGATGCAGAAATCCATGAAACACATCCATCGTGTTTTCGTTGCAGATCGAAAAATGTGCCTGAAAATGAGCAGAAATGGGCACGACTAACCACTCAGTTTCAAAAAACTCTGGAATATGGGGTAATTGACAAGTTGCAGCGAGGTGTGGTTCCCCAGGAAAAATCCAGATCAGATTATATTTTTCTTGAATAGGATAACTGCGAACGGATGCACGCGGTAGCTTTTGTTTTTCGGGTAGGTATGGAATTTTTACACAACTGCCTTCGCTATCAAATTCCCAACCATGGTAAGCGCAAGCCAGATTACAGCCGTGGACTTTACCTTTGTGTAATGCAACGCCTTTATGCGGACAAAAATCTTCGAGTGCATGAAGTTGACCGTTGATATCGCGGTAAACTGCGATCGCCTGCTGCCAGATAACGACAGGTATAATGTCCCCAGGCTTGAGTTGATTTGCCCAACTTACCGCATACCAGTGATTCGGATTAATCCCTACCTCACGGACAGCATTTTGCACAGTGTGGCTTGTGAGTGTTGTCGCCAGTTCCATAGACGAGTGCTGTTGGCTTTATATGTGACAATATTTAGCCTCTCGCCGAGTGAAAGTCAATCAATTTTGGATTATTTACAACATTGCTGGAAAAACGATTCAACTCTATGATCTTGCTCCATAACTGAATATTTGCTGCCAACAGATCATCTTAAGGTTGAAAGCTTGCTGGTTGCATCGAACTTATTTTCCCTAGCTCAACACTTACAGCATCAAAGCGATCGTCTCCAGGACGGTAAGATAAAACTTCCAAACCAATTGGCTCACCACTTACCGCATCCTTAATTAAAATGACACCATCTCCAAGTTCAGTCCCGATTTGATTTTTTCGCGGAACTTGCCAAAACACGCTTAATAGTTCCGTTTCTGGTTCGTAAAACACCTTTATTTGAGCCATACAGTTTCTCCTTCCTTAATCGCATCAGTTTGATAAGCTGTAATCAAGAATCCATCTCCATTTAAACGCTGCGCAACCGCAACGACCCAACGTTCTTCTCGCCGTGCCCGATAAAATAATAATACTTCTGCATCTCGGCTACTGCGTCGAACTTCGTCTGGTGCAGCCAAGGCTAATTCAATTAGCTTCTCTAAATCCTCAATATCAGGATGTTTGACGATCAACCGTTGCCAATACTCTTCGGATGTTCTAACTGTAAATCCCAGAGGCGTAGAAATTTCAAACTTCATCGAATCCTATAAATGCTGAGTTAATCGCAGATCTTAGTGCAGCAGCACTAGTAATCCCCAATAACAATCATTCAAAAACCTACCAGCGATACGGTATCAAATGATTCGAGTTGATTTCTATCTCACGGACAGCATTTTGCACAGTGTGGCTTGTGAGTGTTGTCGCCAGTTCCATAGACGAGTGCTGTTGGCTTTGTATGTGACAATATTTAGCCTCTCGCCGCGTGAAAGTTAATCAATTTTGGTTCATTTACAGCATTGCAGGAAAAATGACGAAGTGCGATCGCATGACTCATTGTTGATAATGAGCGATTACCTTAGCTACAATTTATTCCGCCCAATTTTCTATAGATAGGTTAGAAATACGTGAAAACTCGCGTACATTATTACTTACAAGAGTAACTCCAAGACTTAAGGCATGGGCAGCAATCAGCATATCCATTGAGCCAATGACAAGCCCCCTACTTTCCAAGTCATTTCTAATCGAGCCATAAACGGTTGCAGCAGCGTGATCGAACTCAACAATTTCTAGAGGTATTAAAAATTGCATTAAGGCACTACGGTTTTTCTCTTGCTGTTGGCTCTTGCAAACTCCATATTCTAATTCGGCGACAGTGATGGAAGAAATGCTGATATCTGACAAAGCAAGGGATCGAAATCGCGCCAGTACCTTAGGCGGTTTTTGCTTAATCAGATAGATACAAATGTTGGTATCAAGCAATAGCAATCTACAAAGCCTCTCGCACATCGAGGGAGGGCTGTTCTCTAGTAGTCATGAAATCTTCAGAGAATTGCTCTAAGCTTTCAAACAAAGATTGCCAAGGATTATCTTTAGCGATGAGAACGATCGCATTACCAACTTTCTTAATGTAAACCTCAGTGCCAGTTATTTGAAATTCTTCAGGTAATATGACAATTTGATGAGTACCATCGGTGCTAATTTTGGCTGTATTCATAGCAGAGTTCCTTTAATGATGTCGCAGGAATAACTTGAACCGCCTTAGTTTCAGGCTAGACAGAAATGGTGCATTACCTTATACCCTAATCTTGAAGTAACTAGGTAATAAATTTTAGAAAGAACAGCTACAGGTAGCACTAACACATCATTTGTACTTTGAGCAACACTCAATATACGCTGGGGGAGTGCGATTGCTCTGGTCAATCAAGGCAATCAAACACTGTTCCCACAAACAATCAAGCTAGCTAGCGGAACTCTATTAAGGTTGTCAGAAGTAATCGAAAGTACCTAGAAGTATATTGATGATTATCGAAGTATGACAAACTGACTAGCCAGAAACGCAGAACCGCCAAACAGTACCACCATAAAAGTTACCTTGAGCAATGCAAGTGAAGTTCTGAGCGGGCTATTCTTGAAATTTGTGGCTTCCTCTTTATACAATGCAAAAAAATCTTTTCTCCATTTATTCAAAAGCCACATATAATAAATATTTAAAATAATAAGATAACAAAGTATTCCCAGGAGAAGAACTAATGAAGATATAGTTCTATTTTCATAAATGACTTGCTTCAAGGCAATTGGTACCAACTCTACAGGCTCAATTATTTTATGCCAAGCCCATGAAACAAAAGGTGTATAGAAACCAACGAATATTGCTCGATTCACTATTGCAGTAAGTCGTTCATGGTTTTCACTACTATTGGATAACTGAGTCATTAAAGTAATAATAAATTATAGGTTTTGAAAATGTGATTTTATCAACGTACAGTTAAATAGTTCATACTGTTGTATTTTTATATTGACAACTATTATAAGAAGATTTGATTTAAAAAGATACATATATGCAAAACTTATAAATATTTATTATCAGTTCTCTCAAAGATAAAGTTCTCGCAATTATTAGGCGTACATCAACTTTTGATAAAGTTACTTATAAGATTCCCCAGTTTACAACTAATACTCACCATTGACTAGCTGATAAACCTTAAAAGGCTGATGCGAGTCTCTGCGCCAATAATTCTGGGTTGTAAATTATGTAATACAATACTCCTAATTCGGCATAAATTTCAGCTATGGTGTTATATTCGGCTCCAAAAGTCCAAGAGATAATTTCTAAAACAACCTTGGAACGTCGTTTTCTTCCCAGGTAACGTAATCAGCAGAAGCCCCTCGGCAGTCGGCGTGCATTGTGGGGTTGTTATGCTGCTGCAATCCTCATTTACAAATGCAATGCAACATCAATCTGACAGTTGTTGATGTGCCTCCATATATGCTCGTAGTAATTGATTAATCTGTGTTTGATATCCCCGCCCTTGAGACTTAAACCACTCCAATACATCGCTATCAATGCGAAGCGTAACTTGAGCTTTGGCTTTTGTAGCAGGTAAACCCCGCCGCACTACAGCCTTAGCAAACATTTCCGGCGTAATCTCTGGACAATCTGATAAGTCAATATCTTCATCGCTCATTGCGTCCAATCGTTGCCAATCAGTTTGAGAGTTGCTCGAAGTAGGTTCGTTGTTCATATTTCGTTGCTTTTCTTGCAGAGATAATACGGGTGCAATCCTCAAGTTCGGTATGGACAATGGCAATCACTCGCCCTTGCAACAAACCGAATGTGACAAAACGTTGTTCTCCATAGCTGTAACGATCGTCCTCAACTGTTACAATATTGCTCTCAAATACAGATGGGACATCGATAAAATCTATTCCGTGCTTACGAAGATTGGCAAGACGTTTTGCTTCATCCCATTCATATTCCATAACCGAACGGCATCGGTAATAATTAATTGTAGTTACAAATTGTCGTTACAGCCACTCGGCACTGATCGCTTAATAGGAGATGAATCTCTATAACCTTTATTTATTAACAATTTGAGCCAATTTACTCTAAAATTATGAAAATGTTCATCTAGTCATGCTTTCAGCTATCCATCTCCTGATCGCGGTAGCTTTAACCTAATCTAAACATTTACAGATAGTCTGAATTTTTCCGTATAATCACCATTCGTGAAAAGATTATATAGACTTTTTCTGTAACTTCTTGGTGTTGTACAAAACTATTCCGTATAACATTCTGACTAAAAGTTTTAAGTTGTAGTTTGAAGTGCGATCGCTTTTGCATTAATTATTTTCTAGTTTCCTGAATACTTACGAAAATAATCGAAATTATCTAATCAATACTTTCTCCCAATTCGCGTAATCTTGCAGCTAAACGTTCAGCCCGTTGCCTTTGTTGCTCAGCCCGTTGACGTTCTGCGGTTGCTATTTCTTCAGGAGTTTGGTAGCGTGTACCTTGCACGTTGTACCAATATAAAATCTCGCGTTGCACATTACCGGATACATATTGTCCACGCCCAATACCCAAACCAATTTCTGGCATCCAAAATGGCTCCTCAATTTGTAACTGATACTCGCCGTTAACTAACTGATAAACCTCAAAAGGTTGATGTGAGTCTCTGCGCCAATACTCTGGGTTGTAAATTATGTAATACAATACTCCCAACTTGGCATAAATTTCAGCCTTGGTGTCGTATTCGCCTCCTGGAGTCCACGAGACAATTTCTAAAACAAGCTTGGGGACAACATCATTTTCTTCCCAGGTAACGTAACTTTTGCGCGACTTCCCTTGCTTGCGTCTTTCTACACCTAAACTTAAAAAGCCATCGGGGACAACTGGGATGCGGACGTTGGCTCCAGTAGTATGGTAAATTCCCATATCAACACCAAAAAACCAATCGTTGCGGTTTTTCCAGATGCTTTCTAGTAAGAACAATAAAAAATTTGGGATAAAGTTTTGATCTTCGTTATCCACCGGAGTATCGTCAGAACAAGGTAGTTCATCGCTCGTGGGTAGTTGGCGCAGTTCGTAAGGTACCATTGAGACGCTCCCAGCAAGATATATCGATGTAAGTCTATTTTAGAAGTGAGGGAGTAGTGGTTAGTGGTTAGTTGTAATTTCACGCGCTGCGGCGTTGATAGGCACGGATTGCTAAGGTGCTAAATACTACTGTAATTGCAACACTCCATAGCAAAGTTTCAAGGACAAAACCTATTGCAGATCCACCTGTTGCTAAGCCTCGTAGCGCTTGTGCAGCAACAGAGACGGGGTTAATAGCTACAAAACCTTGTAACCATTCAGGAAAGCCTTCTAGTGGTACTAAACCAATGCTGAGAAAGGTGAGTGGTAGTAACCACGATGTCATAGAAACTTGCACCGATTCAGCAGCTTTGGCTTTAACGGCGAAAAAGACTGCAATCCAAGAAAAGGCTGATGCAAAAATGACTGGTAAGAATAAAAATGTGAGGATCGAAACGATACCAGTTTGAAAGCGAAACCCAATGAAGTAGCCGACGAATGTAATAATAATGACTTGTGCTAGTAAGCGCCCTGCACCGCCTAAAATTCTACCAGCAAGTAATGCAAAACGGGCGATCGGTAAAGTTCGCAGGCGTGTATCCATGCCACTATCAAGATCGTTGTATAGCGCTACGCCAATACTTGCGGTACTAAATAGTAATCCTTGAACAATGCTTAAGGGGACGAGAAACTGGGCATAATCAGCATAACTTCCTTGCGGGATGACAACTCTAGCGAAGCTGGCGGTAAAAATCAGCATCAAAAATACTGGAAAACCTGTTGCACCAATAATGACTGCGGGGTTTCTGATATCGAGTAGCAGATTGCGTTGCGCGATCAGGGCAATATCGTTGAAGGTACGAGTTATTCCACCCTCGCGGCGCTTTGCGACTAATTGAGATGCAGTAGGAAGTGTTGTCATGATCGTTGGTAAAGTCGAACTGCGATGAAACCAAAAGCGACGAGTAGCCCAATTAGCCATACGAGTGACCACAATAAGGGAACTAATAATTCAGTACCATTAACTAACGCGCGGAGTGCAGCCGCTGTGTAGCTTACAGGTTGTGCTTGGACGAATGGTTGCAACCAGTGAGGGAAATTTTCAGCGGGACTAAATCCTGTACTTAGTAATAGTAAGGGCGCGTAGGGAACAATTAGTAGCGAGTTCACTACGTCAGGTTGGCGTAAAAGTAAAGCTAAAGTTGCATAACCGGCGACAGTTGTTGTGGTGAAGAGTAACGTTAGCGCAAGATAGCCGACAACGGCGATCAAACTCGTGTGAAAGCGGAACCCATATAAATGCGCAAAAGTCAATAAAATAATTGTAGCGGCGATCGCCCGCACCAAATATGCCAAAATCAGCCCACCCAGTACCGCCGCCCGTGAAATAGGCATCGCCCGACAACGTTGCAGCATTCCTGTTTTGATATCTTTAGCCAAAGTCACCGCTGAACTCATTGCGGTAAAAAACATCGCTTGCAGCGTGATGATCGGCACAAGGTACTGAACGTAATCAATTCCCTGAAAGCTCATCAAGCGTTCAAAGGCTAGCAAAAAGCCGCTGAAAAATAAAATCGGAAACAGGATCACCGATACAATCACCGCTGGAGTGCGACTGAGACGAATCAAGTTCCGCCAAGCAATTAGTAAACTATCAGAAATCGCGCGGTTTATTCCTGACTCGTGTCGCAGTTTCACCAATGCTTGTGCTTTGGAGTGTAAATCAGCACTATTCACAATGCTTCATCTCCTGTAGCATGACCTGTTAAGGCAAAAAAGACATCATCTAAACTCGGACGACGTAGGGAAATATCTGCTAAAACAATACCTGTGGCGCTGACTCGCTGTACGACTTCCGATAAGGTTGCAACTCCATTTGGTGCAGGAAGCGTTAATGTTGAGCCTCTACCTTGAAGATCGCCAAGATCTGCGAGTAATTGTCGCACTTGCCGTTCGTCTTTAGGATCGGCTAACTCTAACTCGCAAAACGTTCCACCGACTCGGTTTTTGAGGTCGTCAGAAGTTCCTTCAGCAATAACTGTACCTCGGTCAATCACAACAATGCGATCGGCTAACTCGTCAGCTTCTTCTAAATACTGCGTTGTTAATAAAATTGTGATCCCACTTGCTTGCAAAGCGCGTACCATTTCCCACAACTGACGACGACTGCGGGGATCGAGTCCGGTTGTTGGTTCATCGAGAAATAACACTAACGGTTCAGCGACAATACTCGCGGCGAGATCGAGTCTTCTACGCATTCCACCAGAGAATTCTTTAACGCGCCGATGACTCGCCTCGATTAAATCAAATTGTTCTAAAAGTTCGGTGGCGCGGCGCGTTGCTTGCCTTGCCGACAATCGTAGCAGCCTGCCAAAGAGAATTAAGTTTTCCCGCGCGGTGAGTTCTTCATCAACAGCCGCAAATTGTCCTGTTACCCCAATCAAGGCGCGAACCGCCGCAGGTTGCTTGACGACATCATAACCTGCGATCGCACAAAAACCAGCATCAGGTTTGAGTAACGTCGTTAAACAGTTGATTGTCGTTGTTTTACCCGCACCATTTGGACCTAGCACCCCTAGCACAGAACCAGCAGGAACGGCTAAATCAATTCCACGCAGCGCTACCATGTTGCCAAAGCGCTTTTTGAGCCCCTCGGCTTGTACCATTATGTCTGTCATCAGTTGGTAAGTCAGTGAAAATAAACGTAACTTCAAGCTTGGTAACTGGTAACTGGTCATTGGTCATTGATAGCAATTAGCCGTTAGTGGTTAACGTCTGTGTAGCTAATGCGCCAAGTGCTAAAAGCTTTCCCATTACTCATTAACTATTACCCATTACCTAACGTAAAAACACAATCGCTAAATCATGCTTCACTGTTGATGCCCCTAGAGGGCATTGCAAATCTTTTGGAAAACTTATGTGATGAATGATTGAGAGTCAAATTGTGTCAAGTTTATCAAAAAGTAATGAGGATACAACTGTTGAGTTTAGCAGGGCTAATAGTTTTAGCCCCAGGGATAATAATTGGTTGCGCTGCGGAGCAAACTCCAGGTGAACCGCAAGCGCAAGTGCAGTCACCAACGCAGTCGCCATCACCACAGCAACCAACAGGGACGCTCCAAGTTCGCGCTAATGGTGAAGAAAGAGCTAGAGAAGGCTTGGTTAGTAAAGACGGCTGGAAAATAACTTTTGATAATGTGTACGCTACCATAGCAAACGTTACTGCATATCAAAGTCAACCGCCATTTAATCCAGAACAAGGAGGAGAAATTCAAGCTCAAGAGAAAGTTGTCGTCCTTGACCAAGCGACAACTGTAGATTTGGCGCAACCTGGTGATGGTCAAGATTCAGTTTTAGTCGCCGAAGCATCGAATGTACCTACTGGTCAATATAATGCGCTTTCCTGGCAAATGATTCCAGCGACCGAAGGTCCCGCGCAAGGTCAAACTATAGTGATGAGTGGTACAGCCGAAAAAGCAGGGCAAACGGTTAACTTTGTCCTAAATATTGACAGAGAATTTGAATACGTTTGTGGAGAGTATGTAGGTGACGCACGTAAAGGAATCGTCCAAGCGGGCGGAAATGCTGATTTAGAAGCAACTTTTCACTTAGACCACTTATTTGGGGATGGTGAAGCTAGTCCCGACGATTCTATAAATCAAGGTGCATTGGGTTTTGACCCTATAGCTGCTTTGGCGCAAAATGGTAACGTGCAAGTCAATATGGCGCAGTTACAGTCACAAGCTCCACAAGTTTATCAGCAACTTCAAGAAATTTTGCCATCGCTTGGACACGTTGGCGAAGGTCATTGTCGAGAAGCTAAAACGCAGACTACCGGCTAACGTCTATTAGGGAGAGTGTTTTCTCCCTCGTTACTGATTCGTAAAAGAACCACCATTCGCAACTATTGATATAAGTTCGATAAATCTAAATTATGAATTTTAAGTGGAAAATAATTATCCCTTTTGCTTTTCTTTCTGTTTTTGGCTCATCAGCTAGTGCGATCGCACACGGTGTGCGAATGCAAGCACGAGAAACGCAAGCAATTGAGGTCAATGCAGAATATGACACGGGCGAACCAATGGCACAAGCCCAAGTGACCGTTTATGCGCCTAACGACCCTGCGACTCCTTGGTTAGAAGGTACAACCGACAAAAATGGAAACTTCATATTTACACCAGACTCCTCGCAGCCTGGCAATTGGTCAGTCCAAGTACGCCAAGCAGGTCATGGCAGTATTGTCAATATTCCTGTAGAAGGTAATCAAGCGTCAGCTGAAGGAAACGGTACAGCACCAGCAGCGAATACTCCGCGTGTCGCAAGTAGTGAATCGGCTAACTTTACTCCCTTGCAACTCATCTTAATGGGAGCCGCTGGCGTCTGGGGATTCATTGGTACAGCATTATTCTTTATGCGCGGTAATAAAAGCAATTCTGAACTGCGACGTTCGGAGTCACAGAATGGGTAAGAGGTCATGGGTAATGGGTAATTGTTGATCAAGACTCTCTCCACTTAGCCAGTTAACAGTTACCAATGACCAGTCACTAGTACCGATTACCACTTTTAAGTTACATTTATTGTCTCCTCAATCTATGCACATTCCTGACGGTATCCTTCCCGCTGCGATTATTGTTGCAGGCTACGCAACGACTGGCGGGGTAACATGGTACTCACTGCGTCAAATTAAACGCGATCGCAACCCACAAGAAAATATTCCGAAAGCATCGTTACTCACAGCAGCGTTTTTTGTTGCTTCTTGGATTCATATTCCCGTACCGCCAGTAAGCGTTCATTTGATCTTGAATGGGCTGTTGGGGACTATTTTGGGATACTATGCTTTTCCGGCAATTCTTATTGGCTTATTTTTTCAAGCGGTAATGTTTCAGCATGGAGGGTTATCAACGCTGGGAGTGAATGCCAGTATGTTTGGTATTCCCGCAATTTTGGCTTACCACTTGTTTCAGCTACGTTACAAAATTGGCAAGAATAACCGCGTGTGGACAGGGATATTTGCGTTTCTCGCTGGCGCGGGTGGGTTAGGACTTTCAGTCGTGTTATTTTTCTTTTTGATAATTACGAGTATTCCGGCAAATATTGATGCTGCGGTGGAACGCAATGTGATTTATGGACTCGTACTTGCACATATCCCATTAATGCTGATTGAAGGCGCGTTTACCGCAGCTGTCGCTTTGTTTCTGATGCGCGTTAAGCCGGAACTGTTGGAACAATGACACGCGGATTAGACACTTATGCTTATCTAAAGTCCCCGATTCATCGTTGGGAACCGCGATGCAAACTTGTCGCGCTTTTAACTTTGATCTTTGCTTTTGCTTTTGTACAGCAGTTAATTTTGTTACCAGCAATGGTAATAGTGACGTTGATTTATTACGGTGTCTCGCGTCTCCCAGTCGCTTTTTTGCTGAAGCGGTTGCGTTATCCTGGTTTTTTTTTGGCGGCGATCGCGATTCTCTTACCCTTCAGTGTTGGTGACACAGTAATTTGGCAAGCAAGTTTCTTAGCGCTGCGACAAGAAGGATTACTAGCGCTAACATTGGTTATTACTAGATTTTTGTGTATTTTGACCGTTGGTTTGATTTTGTTCGGTACTGCACCATTTCTAACGAGTATTAAAGCGATGCGATCGCTTGGTTTACCCCCAGTTTTAGCTGATATGACACTGCTGTCGTACCGCTATATTGAACAATTTGGAGAAGATTTAAGAAGAATGCAAACAGCAATGCGGTTACGCGGGTTTCGAGTTAACAACTTAAGTCGGCGTAACTTAATAGTTTTGGCATCGCTCATTGGTAGCTTATTAGTGCGGAGTTACGATCAGTCACAACAAGTTTATCAAGCAATGATTTTACGCGGGTATGGTTGCATTCCTCCACGCCGTCAACGCTTTAAAACTCATGCTAGCGATCTTATTGCCTTGATTGTGACTTGTTTTATTGCATTTGGGTTTGTTGTTGCAGAGATCGTCTTGGCATCATGAAGCAGCAAGTACCCGTTCAAGAGGCGATCGCAATTCAAAATCTCTCTTTCTCGTATCAAAACCGACTGAATGTCTTACAAAATCTCAATTTAACCATCCGCGCTGGTGAAAGAGTCGGTTTAATTGGCGCGAATGGTTCAGGTAAAACGACACTATTTTTGCTAACGTGTGGTGTCTTGAAGCCTACCGCTGGAAAAATACTACTTTTTGATAAACCAGTCGCGGCGGGAGAGTTTCGTCCTGAAATTGGTTTAGTTTTTCAAAATCCCAACGACCAGTTATTTTTGCCCTCAGTGCGGGACGATATTGCGTTTGGTCCTGAAAATATGGGATTATCTGCAACCGAGGTAGAAGAACGTATCCAAGAAGCTGTATCACTGACTGGCGTGCAAAGTTTAATTGAACGAGTTCCGCATCATCTCTCCGGCGGTGAGAAGTGTATGGTTGCAATTGCTGGAGTTTTAGCGATGCGTCCGCAACTTATTTTGTATGATGAGCCTTCGGCTAATTTAGATATGCGTTCTCGTCGGCGGTTGATTCAGTTCCTTCAGCGATCGCCGCAGACGATCGCGATCTCTTCCCACGACTTGGAACTGATTTTAGAAGTCTGCGATCGCGTACTTCTTCTCGGTGAAGGTCAAATTATTGCTGATGGCAATCCTCGTGACGTTATGGGCGATCAGCAGTTGATGGAAGCACACGGTTTAGAAAAGCCTTTTTCGCTGACGACTCGCTAGCAGATACGCTAATGAATCCTTATAGACAAATATAGCGGTTTCCTACACGGATGAACTGTTCAGTTGTCCAAACGTCATCTTCGGCTTTTGCGCGGTTGGTGCTAACTGGTACAACGTACCCCCAGCTTTGGCTAAGGTTGATTAACCGTTCGGTTGTCCAGCCTTGGTTATTATTTACCTTGTTGCGTCTCATGTTGATTTTCTCCTTTTGGTGTTACTTAACTAATAGATTTCTTGATGAGCTTGCATGCTACAAATAAATGTGTTTGTTGCCTACGCGGATGAACTGTTCAGTTGTCCACGCATCACGATCTGCTTTGGCTCGATTGGCGTCACTGGGAAAAACGTATGCCCAGCTTTGGCTCAAGTTGATTAATTGTTCGATTGTCCAGCCTTTGTTGGAATTTTTCATATCAGTTTTCTCCATTAGTGTTACTTTATGTTTCTAATATAGAAAACCGTTACATAAGATACAAAAACTAATCTGCATATTTGTTATGAGCAGCTTCGATAGATGGCGCTGAGTCGATGAAAGTGCTTCTTGATTTGCGAACATCTTGTCAAGGCTGTTGACCATTAACAACCTAAGCGTGAAATTTCACAACTGGCATAAACTCACTATAGTTGCTAAAGATGCTGAAATTGAATTAATGTTACGTGACCTAAAACTTTTATTACTACTGCTTGCTGGTTCGTTGACAACAATGACAGGCGGAATTGTCGCACCCATTTTGCCAGAAATGATCCAGCAGCTGCACTTTGACCCTGGTATTGCAGCGCACCTAGTCAGCATTCATTGCTTAACAATCGCACTATCTAGCCCGTTGCTGGGGATTTTGGCAGACAAAGTTGGTTCATTGTGGGTGTTAGTGCCTTCACTATTGCTATACGCATTCTTTGGTACAGTAGGCGCAGTCATACAAAGTATCTTACCGTTATTAGTGAGTCGAGCTTTACTCGGTGTTGCAAGTGGAGGAATTGCCGCCGCTAGTCTTGGTTTGCTTGGTAATATGTACGAAGGTCAACAGCGATCGCAGGCGCTAGCTTACGCAACAAGTACCTTAACAATTACTGGAATTCTGTTTCCGCTACTTGGAGGCTGGCTAGGTAATATTAACTGGCGCTTGACTTTTGGGCTATACAGTCTCGGAATTCCCTTAGCAGTCGTTGCCGTTGTCATGTTACGCCAACAGACGCAACCAACGAAAGTCAATCAAATAGCTAGCAACAAACTTGGTCACATTTTAGGCGATCGCCGCGTTGTCGGGTTACTGATGACTCTCGGTGGGGCATCAATTGTGATGTATACTGTTGTGATCTACGCACCACTTTACTTTAGAGCAACTATCAATGCTGGTGCAGCGCTTAACGGTATTATTCTGGCAACACGAGCTATTGGAGCCGCAATTGTATCTGCATTTGTCGCTAAACGCTTGGTACAATCTTTAGGTACAGCACAGGCTAGCGCCGTAGGTTTTGCACTCATGGCTGTCACCTTAGCTACGCTGCCGCTACTCGACCAACTCTTCTTGATTTTATTCATGGCGGGACTATTTGGGGCAGGATTTGGAATTGTCCTACCTAGTCTTTATAGTGCCTTAGCAGATATCGCACCTGCAAACCTGCGTTCGAGTATCTTAGCATTAGGCGCAGGTGCCGGATTTTTAGGACAATTTTGTTCGCCTATTCTGCTGAGTCCTGTGTTGAACCGCAGTGGATTACCATCTGTATTTTACACTGCTGCAAGTTTATCCGCCGCGATCGCAATTTCGCTGATTTTATTTGGTAG
This sequence comes from Gloeocapsa sp. PCC 7428, assembly GCF_000317555.1. Classification (GTDB taxonomy): domain Bacteria; phylum Cyanobacteriota; class Cyanobacteriia; order Cyanobacteriales; family Chroococcidiopsidaceae; genus Chroogloeocystis. The sequence goes on along the minus strand of NC_019745.1, from coordinate 5,027,093 downwards.
CGATCGCCGAATCACCACAAACTGATTGTTACTACTAGACATCTTCTGGTAGTCTAAATTCTTGTTCTATGGTGAGTCCCGAAAGAAAATTGCGGTCTTCGCTAATATGAGGAAATTTTAATTGCGAATCGGGAATTCCTTTTTGTAATTGACGCTGACGAATTATCGCGAAACTTCCAGGTGCTAAAATACGCAATCGCGGTGGTGGTACTTGATCTCGACGTTTCGCACCATAGTAGACATTAATTTCTTTCAGTTTTTGGTCAAATCCGGCTAAAAATGTTTGCGGGTTACTCAGCGGGCGATCGCCGATTAGTTCAATATTGACTAAATAATGCGCCGGAAAATCATTATCTGTTAAAGTAATGCAAAAATCCTCTAAGGCTAAACCAAACTCTTGTTGTAAAGCTTGCATAACGTGCGTTGCGTGAGACTCGGTTGTTTTCTCGGTAGTAGAAGATAGTAGACCTCCACGACGATACCGAAAGGTAATTAAAGGAGTTTTATTGTAAAAACCGACAACTTCTATAACGTCGCCATTATCATAACGGTATAAACCACTATAGTTTGTCATGAGTATGCGGTAAAGTTGACCTACTTTGACTTCTGTAGCTAGCAAAGTTTTAGGATGTGCTTCTTCCCACTGGTCTTGAGGGATAAATTCAAAAAAGCCACTTTCAATCGCCAAAATACTTCCATCTGTATTGAGGTCAGAATAAATACTAAATGTCCCTTCAGCTGAAGCATAAACTGCACCAAATATTGGAGTATCCTCTAAGTAATCAGGAAACCTATGAAAATAAAAATTAGATGTTCCTCCACGTGCGGTTGCAATAAAAGATAAGTTAGACCAAGCAAGTTTTGGTGTGAGTTTACCATTATTTCTCAATATAGATTTAAGTTGAGCCGCACGGCTTGGGACAGCAAAAAATTGCTTTTCTAAAGTCTTACGTATTTCGGGTTCTAAGTTTAACCAACTAGCAATTTGCCCAAACTCGAGATCGTGAATTAAATCCTTAGCATAGCGTTCTAAATACTGGCAAGTACGTAGAATAAGCATAGGAAAGTTAGCAATCATGCCTCGCATCGATTCATCTCTTAATGCAAACAGCAAACAGAGGTAATGTCGGCTAACGCTATCAGAAACTTCAAGCAGTGTATATGGATGGGCGAATAGCTGTTGATACAGTATTTTATTCATCCGTATTACTCCTGTACCTCCAGGACCATATGCAATTCCACTTGCAGTCTGCCCAGTAATCTTTGCTGTATTAGTCACTAATAATTTGCCAAAATTCAAATTGCGCGATCGCAGCGCCGTATCGAGAAAACCAATACTTGTGAAATTAGCTCGTCTTAATGTACTTTGAAAGTATTGCGTGACAGGAATTAATTTCTGCTTTCCAGTCGAACCACTCGTCGTATTAAAATATACGACAGGATCGGGTGTCAAAATATTTTTTTCACCTTGTGCCATGCGCTGGATATAAGGTTCATAGCTGCTATATTCCCAAATCGGAATTCGTTGTTGAAACTGCTCGATAGTAGTAATGTCATTTAATGAATACTCTTTTCCTAACTCTGTATTTTTATGAAAATCTAAAAGATTAATTAAGAATTGTTCCTGCAAACTTAAAGCGTTATGAGTTTTTTTGACAAAAATATTCTTCCGCTGTTGAGTAGCATACAGTAAGACTTTTTGAACAAAACTTGACATATTCTGGCACACTTGAATAAAAAGCAACTGTAGATCAAATACAGTTTTGGCATTATAAAGTTATAAAATAATTCATGATTAGTGCAAATGCTCAAAATAGCCGATTCTATAGCAAGGATTGATGTAGCTGAGATAACACCTGATATATTTATTGAAAAGTATCAGAAAACCGGTACACCAGTTACGATCGCTGGCTTATTACCCGCGATAAATTGGAATTTAGAATATCTCTGCGAAAAGTTAGGCGATCAAACATTTTTGTTCAGAAATTACGGTAATTCTAGATATCAGCAAGATAAACGCGATTGGAAGAATATTGGTAGTGGAGTCGCTTTGCAAAGTATGCAGTTTACCGAGTATGCCGAATTGTTACGCGATCGCACTGCGCACGAAAACGACATTTATTTAGGTAAATGCTCTATAAAAGATACTATTCTCGCACAAACACCTGCATTACAAATTATTGGCAGTCAACTTGGTTTAACTAAGCCCGCGACGGATTTCAATTTGTATATGGGACCTGGCGGACATTCATCAGGTTTACATTACGACTCAGTGGACGGTACACTAATGCAAATGTATGGTGAGAAAAGAGTTGTGTTGTTTCCTCCTTCTCAGACATATAATCTCTATCCGTTCCCCGTTTATCGTCATATACGCTACGGTTTGAAATTACGTTCTTGGTTCAGCCGCGTATCACTCGCCCAACCAGATTTAATATCCTTTCCGCGATTTAAGATGGCGCTGCAACATAGATATGAAGTCATTCTCAAGCAAGGCGAAACACTCTTTATTCCTATGGGGTGGTGGCATGAAGTGACAGCATTAGGCGACGATATGGTGTGTTCAGTGAATCGATTCTGGCGCGTCTATCCGACGTCAAGAGTCGTACAGTCTTGGAATCGATGGCGTGCAGTTTGCGGACATATTTGTGCATTACCACATATCGGTATGAGTCTTGCGATCGCACTTTCTGGCAGTAACAGAAAACAAAAACTCAGTAAAATTCTTCATAGATTATAAAGCTCGCTGGAGTTCGTCTCGTGTGAGGAATCGAAACCTATGAACGCGTTAACTATTTCTATCGCAGTTGTTTGTTTTATTGCAGCGTTCGTCCTAGCAAGTTTGGTAGAATACTGGTTGCATCGGTTGATGCACGTTTCGCAGCAAATTGGCGAACGTCACCGCGATCATCACCGTCGCAATGAAGGACAAGGCGTCATCTGGGAATTTCGCGATTATGTGCGCGGTAGCTTTATTGTAATGATTGCTGTATTTTTCCTTTCTTTAGAAGCCGGAATTGGTTGGTTTCTAGGAGGATTAATTTATGCTGCATTCTCAGCTTATGCACATCAACTACAGCACGAAAACCCCACAAAGTGCTTTTGGATGAAAATGCCCGTTCATTATGTCCATCATAAGTATGGTATGTGGCATCACAACTTTGGTTTAGCTGTCGATTGGTGGGATCGCGTTTTTGGAACGTACAAGCCTGTAGAATGGCTGACCGAAGAGGAATTATCGCAACCAAAACGCGGTTACTTACAGTTGCGGTGGTGGTAGGTGCGTAACTAATTCGTTCAATTCTCAAGATCAATAAAGAATTTGTTATTTTTGTAGGCTGTAGAGACTTGTAGTGCTATTGTTCCTACAACACATTGGCAATTTTCTTCGAGATAGGGGCATACGCTGTGAAATACTTCCAAGAGGCAAAAGCCCACTTTGTTGCAAGCCACCAGCACCCGATTAATCAGTTTCTCCATCATTTAACGAATATTGTCGCGATCGCCGCCGTTGTCTTTTTGTTTTACGATTGGCGACTCACCATCGTCTGCTTAGTTTTCACCCAAGTTTTTGCTTTGGGCGGTCATGCTTTTTTTGAGAAAAATGAACCTGCATTTGTCAAGTACCCAGGGATAACAATTTTAGCTTCAATGCAGTGGTCATTCGAGAATTGGTTCGGCGTGCGCCAAGTTGTACAGCACTTTCAGCAAAAAGCTCTGAGCGATTAGTAAAAAAACTATTGACTTAAAGGATAATTCATGTATCAAGGTTTACCTGTTATTGATGCAGACGCTCATAAGCTCGAAAATCCATTGGTAATGCGCGATTATATTGAGCCAGAGTATCGCGATCGCATTGGTTTGGTGATTGATAGCTTAGGCGATCAACGCGCCAGAATTGTTGACTTTAACCCTGTAACCGGAAAAAACGACTTGATGCGAATGTTTCCCCAACCACAGGGGATGGGTAAAGGCGGTTTTCGCAATTTGCATCCGGAAACAACTTTAGGCGCAATGTTCAATCGCATCCGCATCGAACACATGGATCGCGAAGGCATTGACGTTCATGTCATTTACGGGACATTAAATTTAATATTTTCGAGCATTATTGATAAAGACTTGGCGATCGCGCTGTGCCGTGCCTATAACACCTACATGGCGGATGACTGTCGCGGCTACGATAACCGATTGAAACCTATTGGCGTGATTCCGCTACAAGATGTTGATGCCGCAGTTGCAGAGATGCATCGTTGTGTGAATGAACTAGGGATGATTAGCGTCGCGGTTGCGCCAAATATGCCAATTCCGCACCCCAAAGCACCCGAAGCTTTCCCCGAAATCCGCAGTTGCAAAACAATTAGCCATCCAGACTTTCGCCCGATTCTGCAAGCCGCAGTTGATTTAAATATTGGCTTGGGAATTCACGGCGGACCTGGTTCCTACATGGTAGGCGGCATTTCAGATTATACTGAAACTTTTGTCCTCACGCATATTTTCGTACAACGCAACCAACAACAGTTAGCATTAGCGCGGATGGTCTTTGATGGTGCATTCGAGCAATTTCCTACGCTACGCGTTGGGTTTCTAGAAGGTGGTTGCGGTTGGGTTCCCGATTTAGCCCATGCATTCCACGAACATTGGGAAAAGCGCATTCGTGACTTTGATCCGAAACATCCTTATCGCCCATCACTGATGGAATTTACCAAGTTGATGATTCAAGAACGCGGAACGCACAATAACGTTAACTTGATTAGTCAAGCGAAAAACCTGTTCGATTTATTGTGGAACAAGCAACACGATCCCACGAAGATTGAAGATGTAAGTTTGTACGAACATTACGATTTACGCCACCGCGATCCCTTAGAATACTTTGAGCGCGGACAAATTTTCACTTCGTTTGAATCCGACGATCCTGGTCCTGCATATCTACACATTGCGATGGGTGAAACTGGCAAACACCTTGCGTGCTTCTCCGGCGATTATGGTCATTGGGATGGCGTTTTACAAAACTGCGTCCACGATGCGGCGACAGTAGCCGATTACGATCGCGAACACTTAGGCTTACTGCTAGGTGGAAACGCCTTGGCATTATACGGCGATCGCCTGCGCCAATCATTACCAAATCATCTCCTCACACAAACCGCACTACCCTAAAAAATGCAGTACGGGCAAGGCATTGCCTTGCCCCTGCATCCCTGCACCCCTGCATCCCTGCACCCCTGCACCCCTGCACCCCTGCACCCCTGCATCCCTGCATCCCTGCACCCCTGCACCCCCATACCCCTAAACGAATGCGTGTACTACTTTTATATCCACTTTTCCCTAAATCTTTCTGGTCATTCGATCGCGCACTAGAATTGATTGGGCGTAAGGTCTCCCTACCCCCATTGGGGATGATTACCGTAGCAGCTATTTTGCCTCAAACGTGGGAATTTCGCCTCGTAGATCGGAATGTACGCGAAGAAACCGAAGCAGATTGGGCTTGGGCAGATTTAGTGATTATTTCTGGAATGATTGTCCAAAAACCTGATATGCTTCATCTGATTCGCGAGGCAAAGCGACGGGGTAAATTGGTAGCGGTGGGTGGTCCTTATGTGACTTCTGTACCAGACGCAGCGCAGGAAGCGGGGGCAGATTTTCTCGTTTTAGACGAAGGCGAAATTACTCTACCACTTCTGGTTGCGGCACTTGAACAGGGTGAAACGTCAGGAATTTTCACTGCCAAAGGCGATAAACCTGATGTGACTATTACGCCAATTCCAAGGTTCGATCTCCTCGATCTCAACGCATATAACGAGATGTCTGTGCAATTTTCGCGGGGCTGTCCTTTTCAGTGCGAATTCTGCGACATTATTGTACTGTATGGACGTAAACCTCGGACTAAAACACCAGCACAGCTGATCGCCGAGTTACAGACACTTTACGATCTAGGTTGGCGGCGTTCGGTTTTTATGGTCGATGACAATTTTATTGGTAACAAGCGGAATGTCAAGCTGTTGCTACGCGAACTTGGTCCTTGGATGGCAGAACATCAGTATCCATTTCGCCTCGCAACTGAAGCATCAGTAGACTTAGCCCAAGACGATGAATTATTGGCGTTGATGGTTGCGGCGAACTTTACAGCGGTATTTTTGGGAATAGAAACGCCGGATACGGATAGTCTGGCGCTAACCCACAAGTTTCAAAATACACGCAATTCGCTGATCGAGTCAGTGCAGAAAATTAACTCTGCCGGCTTAAGTGTCATGGCAGGTTTCATTTTAGGATTTGATGATGAAAAACCTGGCGCAGGCGATCGCATTATCAATTTTGTCGAAGCAACCGCAATTCCTAAAGCAATGTTTGGGCTATTACAAGCCTTGCCAAATACTGCACTATGGCAACGACTACACAAAGAAGGACGACTTTTAGAGGCAAAGCAAGAAACCGAAGGTCATCAGATGACTCTCACTAACTTTGTACCTACGCGCCCTTTACCAGAGTTAGCCCGCGAGTATGTCAGTTGTTTCTGGGAACTGTATGAACCGCGTCGCTATCTATCAAGAGTGTACCGTCACTTTATGGCAATGAAGCCAGCCCCGCATAAAGCACCGTTTCGGATGTTGGAACCTATAGAGATGCGCGCTGTATTGATTATCTGCTGGCGACAGGGTTTTAAACGTAATACTCGATTTCAGTTTTGGAAACAACTGTTTAGCATAATGCGTCACAATCCTGGCGTTTTTGTTCCTTATTTGAGTAACTGCGCATTAATTGAACACTTTATTCAATATCGGCAAATCGTTCGCGACGAAATTGAAGCACAATTAGCTACGTTGTTAGAAGAAGAATCAAGGGAAGATATGGCAGAGAAAACCTATGCTGTATCGCCAAAATAAGTTGCGGCTTGACAAACAAAGTCCACCTTCGTGGACTAACACTGTTACGTTTTAAAGTTTGTTTAATTTCCTTAATTACAAATTCGTAGCTGATACTCTCTCACTATATCAGTAGAACTGTTCTTCCCTGACCTCTGACCCCTACAATATCTTCATGGTTTCAGTTGCTCGCAAAAATCTACTAGAAGATCTGCCACGCTTTCTTGTAGCCCAAGCGGGAATCATGTTTGCTGTGAGTTTAGTGACGATTCAAACAGGGATTTTTAATGGGTTTACGCGCTCGACAACACAAATTATTGAACACTCGCAAGCAGACATCTGGGTAACTTCTGAGAGTATTGTACATCTGGAATTATCTTTACCAATCCCTGCCAGCACAGTTAATGACGCGCAAAAAATTGCTGGTGTCGCCAGCGCTGAACCTTTACTCCTTAGAGGTGCAATTTGGCGCAACTCGTTGCGCGAGATTGTCTTAGTGCGAATTATTGGCTTTGATTCGAGTGGGCAATTGTTCGTGCCCAAAAATATCACTCAAGGAAGCGTTAGTGCTTTAGCGCAACCTTACACGGTGATGGTAGATGGCACAAATCTCACAACATTAAATGTAAGTAATGTTGGGGAAGTCGAGGAGATAGCAACTTTGCCAGCACAAGTTGTGGGTTTAACGCAGGGAAATCGCTCAATTATCTCTAATCCTTTCGTATTTACTTCGTTAGCGAATGCCAACGCTTATGCGAATTCGGGTCAAAGTGCAACTTTATCGTGCAAATTACAAGCAGGTTCATCAGATATTCAATGTACTAATGTATATACACCGCCCGATCCTGAGACAACTGCTACACCGAAACCTTTAGCCGCCTCCGACTTAATTACCCATGTCTTGATTCAGGCACAGCCAGGGGAAGATCTACAAGCACTCAAGCAAAGAATAGAAACCGCACTACCCAATACCCGCGCTTTTACGCAAGCCGAACTCATCCGACACAATCAACAGTTTTGGCAGCAGCGCACAGGAATCGGATTTATTTTGGGACTTAGCACGGTTGTGGGTGTGATTGTTGGAGTTGTCGTTGTCGGACAAATTCTTTATTCTTCAGTCACAGACCATTTAAAAGAATTTGGGACGCTTAAGGCAATGGGTGCTTCTGACTGGAAAATTTATGGTGTGATTGTCGAACAATCTTTGTGGATGGCGATTTTAGGGTATGTGCCAAGTATGATTTTGTGCTACGGCGTAGGAGCTTGGACAATGGCAACGCAAGGAATTATGATTTTGATTACACCTGTCAGTGCGATCGCTGTTCTTGGTGTCACTGTATTGATGTGCGTTGGTTCTGCTGCATTTGCCATCCAAAAAGTAACTCGCGTCGATCCGGCGATCGTCTTCAAGGCATGATGAATGTGATTATGTAACTAGTGACTAGCAAGGATTAAATAAGATAACTAACAACTAGCCACTAGCCTCTCAAAATACTACTTTTCGTCTTCGTAATACATCGGTGGCTCAACTGCAAAGTTGTCTAGCCTACCTGACTCATCGACAACATAGCCATCGGTAGTCGGTAATCCTGTTCCTTCTTCCTGTTCTGCCAATGCTTCAACTTGATGGACACTTTCTTCTGTGTCTGTGTTAGATGGGATGACAGCATCTGGAGGATTTACGTCAATGGTTTGTGCCATTTGTACGCCGTAGTGATTGTCTCCTGGTGCGCCTCTCCCTGGTTCAGCTTCACGCGGATCTTCCGGCAATACTTGCTCTTGTTCGTTACTCATAATAGTTTACTCTCTGCTTTAAACTTGAGAAATCAGTAGTTAGATGCTCAATTTCTTTGAAAATAGCCCACTATGTATCAGGCGTATCTCCTTCGTAGGGATTAAATTAGCATAGATTTAATCGCTAGCTTGGCGATTTTAGTCGCGGCTTAACAGACTAAGTTCACCTTCGTAGATTAACGAACTTGTAGTTTATGCGTCGTTTCCAGGTAACAAGGCTTTTAAAACGGTAGCAATTCCCAATGTCGCAGCCGCTACAGCGCCCCACTTAAGTGGTGGATTTTTATCGAGCCAGTCGGTGAAACTTGGTATCGTAAGATTGCTGAAGTCTCCCTCTACTCGGTCGTAGCCTTCAATCGGTTCAAATACGTTGTGTGGTGCATCTTCTGATTTTGGTTCGTTGGTTCGTTGTCCAGGAAAACCGATGATCAGCAACAATGCGTCAAATAGTTGTGGCGAAACTTTCTGTAACAGATCGACGACCTTGCCGACATCTCCTACGATAAAATCGCGTGTCGGATGTTCAGCAGCATACAAAATAGCATCCGCAACTAAGCTAGGCTGATAGTATGGCGGTACTCCTGTCGGTTTTACACCTAATTTCGTGCGAACTTTATTGTAGTAAGGTGTATTAATTACTGAAGGCATAATGTTTGTTACGCTAATGGGAATGCCTTCGTGCATCAATTCGACACGCAGAGATTCTAAAAGTCCTTCTACACCGTGTTTTGAGGCAGAATAAGGGCTTTGTAGTGGAATCGCGCGTCTTGCCTCTACTGAAGAAATGCTAATGAATGCGCCACGTCCTTCGCGTTTAAGGTGTGGTAATGCAGCCATTGCGCCATACGCTTGCCCATTAAGGTTGACGTCAATAACGCGCTTAAATTCTTCTGGGGTGATCTTCTCGAATGGTGCGAGTACACCTGTCGCAGCTGCATGAACCCAGGTGTCTATTCTACCGTAAACTTGTACGGTTTTGTCTGCGATCGCTTTTACCTGCTCAAAATCACTTACATCCGCAATAACATAGATCGCGTCGCCGCCCATACGTTGAATTTCTTCGACAAGCGATCGCAATCCTGATTCACTTCTTGCTGCAACGACGACCTTCGCCCCACGCTTGGCGAATTGTAAAGCTGTCTCTCTACCAATTCCACTCGAAGCGCCGACAATCGCAACAACTTGTTGATTTATTGGTTTAAGCTGAGTCACTTTTACTCCTAAAGTTTTTTGCACCCTCATCGCTTTCCTAAGCCAGAAAGCTTTATGAACTTTTATTAATTAACTTAGAAAAATTTTAAGGAACTAGACATCAGCCATAAGGTTGACAAATAGAATAGTATATGCGAAAAGAAAAATAGTGTCTGCGACAACAGACAGAGCGTAGAATCAATACGTTATTTCTCAGTTGTAAGTTTTGCGCGATACTTGGGTTTGAGAAGTTGTCCCCAACGGCGATCGTAGGGATGAACTTGCGTTGTCACATTGTCATCTTGAAAGACGGGACGCCCTTCATTAACCCATTGAAAGATACTACCCTCCAGGTTGTATACGTGCGTGTAACCAGCCTCAGTTAACTTGGTCGCGACTTTTGCGCTACGATAGCCTACTGAGCAATAAACGACAATCGGTGTCTCTAGCGATTGAGGTAAAGCTGATAAATCAGGTTGCTGGGGATCAATGTGTCGCGCTTGTTGCAGATGACTAAGTTCATATTCTGCGGCATTGCGGGCGTCAAGTAAAATAGGCTGTGGCTGTTGAGATTTATGCCATTGTGCTAATTCTTGGGTTGTTAATGATTGAACTGTAGGATAGTTACGCCTAATCAGACGTTTCAAAATCGCAAAAGCAAGCGATCGCCAATTCAACAACCCGACAACTCCCAAAAACATGACTATTAAGCCCCAAATAATCTTGTTATCCAACTCAATCGTCATTACCGCCAGTCATAATGTGCGATCGCACTGCATTGAGATTATTACGAAAAGTTTAATATTAGGCGAGTGAATGGTTCATACAATAAAGATTAATGTTAGGATTTGGCAACTTAGATCGTCTAGGTAACTGAATGTTTGTCAACACTCTTGCAGAACTTTCACGTACTCACTGCATTGCTCTATGTGCAGTTTTAGTTCCTGCTAACTTAATTGCTACCTCACTGACAATGCTGCTAACTGTACTACGGCGTCCTATATCTCAGGTATGGCAATCAGCCGGAATTGCTAGTATCTTTGCGGTGTTGATGTTACTGCACGTCTGGACTTGGTTTATGGTGGGAGTTGTTATGCCTCCAACATACATCTTGCTATGCTTAGCAAGCACTTGTTTATTAACTAATCTTGGCTCAATTATTGTTGCAAGACGCCTTGCAGTAAAGCAGCCTGTAGCAGCACAATAATTTTTGCTTGGCGATGGATGCGATCGCTACTAGTTCAAGATAACTTCCTCAATGACAAAAGTTATTTTGAGCTAGCTTCCACTAAACTTTTAATGAATATCATCTCCTATTCAAGTAGTTACATTAAACATTAGCTATAACTACTTGCTAATTCTTAATTTTTAGCTAGCAATGGTAATTAAAAGATGAAACCATTTATGGAATAAGATAACTTCCAAAAAACTATTACTAATTACCCATTACCAAATTAACAATATATTTTTTTTCAATGTAGTATGTACTACTTTTAGTTTAAATACTTAGGCTTTTTGGTATAGAACTAGCGATAGATGAATAAAGAAAAGCTTAAAGATTAATTTCAGTATATAAGTTTACTGAAATTTCTATGCTCACTTCACCCCAGCCGCTCAAAGATATTTTCTTTTGCCCAGAAGAGTCTGATTTTTATGCATTTTGTATAGAATCACTAGTATTAAATCGTTGTTCTGCTTCAAAAGCAATCATTGAATTTGGCTCTGGTGATGGTAGTCCAGTTATTAAATCACTGCTGCGAACAAGATTTCCTGGTGTAATACATGGATTTGAAATCAATCATTTGGCTTACGAAGCCGCCCAATCTAAAATCGAAGCCTTTGGCTTGACAAGTCATTATATAATACATAATGCCTCATTTTTTGAGGCAGCACATCAAGCCGAGTATTTAATCTCAAATCCTCCGTACCTTCCAGCCAAGGATAATAAAATCTATCAACCATTTCTGCATGGAGGAATTGATGGAATTACGATTACACAAAAGCTTTTATCTTTGGCTTATGAAAATGTACTCGTCATGATTTCCAGTTACTCTAATCCCGAAAGCCTCATAGATTATGCAATAACAAAAGGGTATGGTACTGCTGATTTTATCGTTTCACCCTTAAAGTTTGGTTATTACAGTTCCGATCCTAAAGTTCAACAAAGAATTACCGAGTTGAGGAAAAATAATCAGGCTTTTTATTCAGATAATATTTATATGTTAGCAGGTGTTTTATTTACAAAGCAGCACAAATTGACATCTGATTTATCGAAAGAATTAGTTCAAGTGATGACAGCCTTATAAATCTTCCTGCTATTGAATTAGCGAGCAAAATACGTCCCCCAATTATTGCTAATGAGGGACGTAAGTTTGTTTATTGGACTGCCAAGCGATCCGCTTCTTTTGCCGATCGCACGATCGCAACTCCGGCGCGATCGCCCATAAGTTTTTCTTGGTCGTATCCGAGTAAAAGTTCCCAAGCTTGCTCAGGATACTTATCCGCTAAAGGTAAAGCAACATCATCCAACATCCAGCGTCCGTGACGTTCGTCTTCGCGAATGTGTAACTCCCAATAACCCATTGCAGCTTGTGATAAGCCCAAGCGTTGCGCGGCGGTAAGATAGTTACGATAAGCCGCAGGTCCTGCTACCTCGAAATACGTTAATCCGCCGTTGTAGCGCAGGAAATAACGCTTGCATTCAGTTACTAAAAAGTTGTGGTTAGCGCAAGCTAGCACTTCCCAAGGAACTAAATCAAAATAGGCTTCGGGTTCGGTGTTCATACCAAACTCGGATAGCATTTGAGCAAAATACGTCGAGTGCTTGCGCGATAAGCGACCGTTGCCATATTCTTCGATTAATACTCTAGTGAGTGTTGCTTGGACTTCATTCGCTGCACCACCCAAAATTCTTGACAGGCGGCTTCCTTCGACTAAACCATCAAAAGAACCAATCGCGAGTATCCGGCGATATCCAGCTTCAGTTGTTTGTTCGCGGATGTAACGGCTATCCTCAGACAGTGGGGGATCGAGGTCACGCGCGCCACGTTCAATTAGCCCTTGCTTCACATCTTCTTGTTGCAGTGCAGCGACATCAATTTGGGCGAGTTCCCATGCTTGCCAAGGTGCTTCGATGCGATCGCGGACACTACGTAAGTAAGCTGAACGCTCGTTCGTATAGTGCCGCAAATCGTCATACCAAAATAACTTGAGGCGGTTAATGCGATACAGCACGCGCTGTAAAAAGCGATGGGCGGCTGCATCATGAGAATCGGTGTGATAGGCGTCTTGGATAGCGCGATCGAGCGATGCTTCAAATTGACTGGCAAGTTCGGGTTGAGAAGCCAGTTTTTCGTCTAAATCTATCATGTCGAGCAGTTGTGTCAATTGCTGCTCGGCGTCAGTGTATACGGTTTGGTTGGTTTGTGTAATCATCGCCGTACGCGGTAATGCTTCGGATAACATTGAACAAGTACTTACAATTGTCTGTAATCATCGCATCGCAATACTCCACTCTAGAGGTAGATCATTGAACATACAAGAAAGATGCTAAATTCGCTCTGGAGCAGTTGAGATAACTAAGAAATGCACAAGTGTGAGGGCAAGAGGTTTAGTCTTCTGCTGAGGTACGAGACTTCTGGGCGATGGAAAAAGCCAAGGATGACAAATCCTCAAGTAGCGGAACTTCAGTGGATCTGTTCCTATGTGAAGATTCCATAAAAGCCTTATATCTTCTGCTTTCTTCAAACCAGTGAGTGTAATTTAAATGAAAGTAGCAATTACAGGAGCCACAGGATTTGTCGGTAGTCGCTTGGTAGAACGCCTCCACGCGCAAGACGATCAAGTACTCATTTTTACCCGTAATTCCACAAGCGCGCAGCGAGTTTTTCCCAAGGAAGTTTACCCGAATGTCGAAATAGTCGCTTATAGCCCTACAGAATCAGGCACTTGGCAAAACGCGATCGCTGGTTGCGATGCAGTGGTCAATCTTGCAGGAGAATCGATCGCCGAAGGACGGTGGACACCTCAACGCAAGCAGGAAATCCTTCAAAGTCGCCAACTTGTTACGCAAAAACTTGTCGAAGCGATCGCTAAAGCAAATCCTAAACCCGAAGTTTTAGTTAATGCTTCTGCCATTGGTTACTATGGCACGAGTGAAACGGAAACTTTTGATGAAGCAAGTTCATCAGGTAATGATTTCCTTGCCGAAGTTTGTCGTGCTTGGGAAGCCGAAGCACAGAAAGTCTTAGATTATGGAGTCCGCCTAGTTATTTTAAGATTTGGTATTGTTTTAGGCATGGGCGGTGCGATCGCGCGGATGGTGACTCCCTTTAAGCTTTTTGCTGGCGGTCCAATCGGTAGCGGTCGTCAGTGGTTTTCCTGGATTCACCGCGACGACGTGGTAAGTTTAATTATTGCCGCAATTCAACGCGAAGACATTCAAGGCGTCCTCAACGCCACTGCGCCTAATCCTGTACGGATGGCAGAATTTTGTCAAACGATGGGAGAAGTGATGAATCGTCCTTCTTGGCTACCAGTACCAGGTTTTGCGATCGAAGCGCTTTTAGGAGATGGTGCAATTGTTGTGCTAGAAGGGCAGAAAGTCTTACCGCAACGCGCACAAGCCTATAATTTCGAGTTTCAGTATCCGAATGTTAAACAAGCGTTAGCAGATATTTTGTCATGAAGCTGAGCGTAATGCTGGTTAACTTTTGGGCTGTTGTCGTAGATTTAACCGCTTGAATATCCAGCCGATTAATCCACTGACGATCGAACCAGCCATAAGGACGCCAATCGCAGGTGTAAATACTGGCTGCCATAGTTTGTACCAAAGATCTAAACCAAGCGGAATATTAAGCGTATGACCAATCACGGCGATCGCTAGCCAAAAAAAGCTAAGTAAAACAAGAAAAAAATCTGCAACTAAGGCAGTATTTAACCAGTTGAGTAGTTTCTCTTTCATTTATTTAGAAATCATCGCACCTTTTTAAGCTTGTGGCTAGACAAAACATCTAGCCTATAGCCTCTGGCTTTAATTAAACAACCAGCTTTGTACTCGCTGAAGACTTTTCCAGTCAGGTTTGCGCGTTAAACCATCGTTAATGCTTTGTTTGATTTCATCGCGCATTTCTGAGTCGATCATCATCAATTGCATCGCATGATCGACGTGTTCGCGTACTCCTTTTTGACCTGTTTCTAGCATGGCAACTGCCAGATTAACTCTGGCTTGAGGGTCATGAGGATGTAGTTTCACGGCTTTTTGTGCGGCTTTGTACGCCGAGTTAGGTTTATCATTAAGTAGATAAATCCACGCAAGACACGTCCACGCGGCACTGCTTTTAGGCGCGCGATCGCAAAGGTCTTGAAAAACAGAAATTAAATTTGCTGGATCTTCACCAGCTTTGTAACGCTCTATAGCCGTTTCAAATAAAGAGTTAACCGTTTCTGTCATTACTAAGTAAGTGAGGGAACAACGTATCTAAAGACTGGTAATTGGTAACTGGTCATTGGTCGTTGGAAAGCATCTCTAATACCGATTACCGATTACCGATTACCTGCCCTAATGCCTGACGATATACCGACCAACGTATTAAACTCCAAACGATTTACCGCACCCACAAGTTTGGTTAGCATTGGGGTTAGTAAATTGAAATCCCCCACCAATCATCGCATCGCTATAGTCGAGCATTAAACCATAGAGGTATAACATACTTTTGCGATCGCAAACAATTTTGAAGCCATCGTAATCATAGACTTCATCATCGCTACGAATTTTGCTGGGGTCTTCAAAATCCATCAGATAAGACATTCCCGAACAGCCGCCTTGGCGAACACCAACGCGCAAGCACAGATCTTTTTGTTGTCTGTCGCGAAGGAATAGTACTTGGCGTAAAGCTGCTTCACTGAGTAGAATACCGCGTTGTTGCGAGGGAACTGCTTGCACCATAAGTCGATCAAACTCCTGAGATTTTTTAGCGTAAACTGATGTCAGCTTTTTCGTTTATTTTAACGGTTTAGATACAAAGGTTTGAGGAATTATACTCTACTCCTTTAAAAGCACTCCAAAGGTTTCTATCCTAGAATTGATGGGTTAAATACAGATAAGCTTTTTGACCCGCAAGCAGGGGAGACTTGTAAAAAGGCTCTTAAGGTCGTGCTTCTCAATCGCATTGTTCTGGTTAGCTTGGTTATATGACAATGTCCTTAAATTGCTCTACCCGTCGTCGATTACAAAAATTGCACCAGACTTCTAGTGTCTGGGAAGGCGATCGGCGTCCGTTGTCAACTCACAAACAGAACTTAGAAGCACACGGCGAATGTATCTTGTGGGTAGATGGTTCGCAAGGCGTTGTGAGAGCTATGGATGTTGTTGCGGCTGAAAGTGGTCCAGAAGCTGTTGTTCGTACATTGCTGCGCGCAATGGAGCATCCCAACAGTCCAGCTAAACCTGCGCGTCCCCAAAAAATTGTTGTCAGCGATCGCGAATTACAGTTTTTCTTACGTGGCGTCCTGCAAGAACTTGAAATCGTTATCGATTACGTCCCACAATTACCGCTGATCGAGGAACTGTATCGTGGATTTCAAGACGTTGGCGATGAATATACACCCGATTTACCACCACAGTTTGCCGAACCACTCAGGAAAAAAGCCTTAGAAATTTGGCAAGCCGCGCCCTGGGAATTTCTCGAAGAACATCAGATCATCGCCATCGAGCTAAATCAAAGCGATGTTGGCACACTGTATGCCTCGGTTATGGGAATGTTGGGGATGGAGTATGGAATTTTGCTGTATCGTTCGCAAGAATCACTCCGGCGATTTCGCGCTTCGGTCTTGTCGGATGAGGAAGAATCGCCCGAACTTTTAGAAGAAGCTTTTCTGAAGCAGGATTGTTTATTTTTAACGTTTGAGCGAACAACAGACGAAGAAGATGAAGATATCGACATTATCGATTTAGCCGATTTGCCAATCGCTCAAATTCAACCATCGTTTGGCAATATTCATCCCCTCGAAGGCTTGCGCGCAGTACTTTATGAAGAAGAAGCAACTGCGGTATTTTTGGCGTTAGAAGCCCTCGCACGTTTTATTCGCAGCAAACGCCGTCAATTAAGCGCGGAGACATTTCCCGCTTTGAGCGATCGCTATCGAATTGCTTTACCGATAAAAGACCAAAACCGCAAAACTCTACAAATTGATGTCACTGTCAACACTATGCCAGAGTTAGCCGCAGAACTAGAAGAAATGGCAGGTTTTGGCGATGAAGCAGAATTTACCGACGTCGAAGACTTACCAAGCTTAGGGGCGCTTAGAGATGACTTAATTCCAGAGGAATCGTTTCTGAGTCTTGGCGTTGTGTCATGGGATATGGTTGAGCATCTGCGCGCATCTGTGACGCATTTGACCCAATCCGAAGAAATGTCCTCAAGCGGTGATGGATTACCAGTTATTCTCATTCAAACTTCGCGTCCTAAAGCTAAAAATTTAATTGAGACAATTCAAGCAACTGGTGGAATCAAAGGTATCGGGTTTAATCCTGGTACGGATATATTTGGTGGTGATCGCTACGACTTAGGTATTCTGCAAACCGAAAACGGCGAGTTATTTCTTTTTGGTGAGTTTTTAGACGACGATCCCGTTCACATCGCGGCGCGCAAAAAGTGGGACGAACGCTGTAAAAAAACCAAAGGCTACTGTGGTTTAATCATTGCGCGTGGTTTAATGGGTGCTTCGCGCGGACAGCCGCAATTACGCGACATGATGGCATTATTTGAAGCGCGATCGCTTTCACCGCAGGATTTTGGCATTGGTACGCTGCAATTGATGCCGCAATTTGAGTAAGGTAATTTGCACAACAAAGGCAGAACGTAGATTACGGGGAAGAGGGATTATCAAGATGACAACATGACTCATTCAAACGAAAAGCGTTCCTCTGAAAGTCAACTTTCCGCTGCAATTGTCCTAGATGAACTCAGCGCAGTTTTATGGCAATTCTATAAAAAGCCTTACTGCAACTCGATGCCGATTTAATTATAGTGACATGGTATAATATTTCTTCCCCTTCAGATTAAAATACGTAAAGCAAATGTGAGTAGGATAGACTGAATGCGCGTTGCGATCGTCAAAGCGGGGTTAGCTAGGTCAGTAATCGCCGTAGATTTGGTGAATAAACCGATATCATCCACCCTAAAAAACCTCTATAGAAAACTTTTGTCTCGCAGGTAGTTACATCCAGGAAGACTATCTCGATAGTATGGAAGGCGCTACTCTTGCGAGATGCGGTGCTGCTAAGGCAAGTTTGGACAAAATAGCCGTTAGTCCCCAACCTTCAAAGGTTGGTAGTTAAACCACAGCAAACACAAAGGAACATATCAATGCCAGATTGGTTAGAGCATAGCGTACAGGTCGAGGTAGAAGCACCAATTGACCTCGTGTGGAGTTTGTGGTCTGATCTTGAGCAGATGCCTCAGTGGATGAAATGGATTTCATCAGTAAAGATTTTAGAAGATAATCCCGAACTCTCGCGGTGGAAACTTAATACTGGGGGGCTAGAATTCACTTGGTTATCGCGAATCCTGAAAATGGTACCGCAGCAAATTATTCAATGGGAATCGGTGGATGGATTGCCTAACCGTGGTGCGATTCGCTTTTACGATCGCCACAATAGCAGTATTGTGAAACTTTCTGTTTCCTACGCGATTCCTGGAATTCTAGGTAGAATTATGGATAATCTTTTCCTCGGTCGTGCGGTTGAATCGACGATCAAAGCTGATTTAGAACGCTTCCGCGATTATGCACTCCAAGCAAAAGCCGCACAAAAATAAGCTGTTTGCTCGGTTTGGCTCGATGGTTGTAACTAACTTAACAAGCCATAAGCTTGAAAAGGCTTATACTTAGCTGTCACTGCTGAAGTTTGCTTGATGAAGTTCCTACGAGGTTATTTTCTTAGCCTTGTCAATCCTCAATTTGTGCCAATTGCGCTCAAGGTCGCAGTTGTCATTGGTTCATTGTTGTTTGCGATCAATCATGGTGCAGCTTTTGTCCAAGGACAGATGACACGCGATCGCTGGATTTCGGCAACTCTGACTTACTTAGTTCCCTACTTTGTCAATATCCACGGTCAATATATCAGTAGTTCGAGAAGACTTTAATAAGCCAGCACAAGTAGAAATCATACTTTATCAATTACCACGTCGGATCGCTAAACAGATGAATTGTTAATTCTGCGCACCCAGGCGGGACGGCGGTAATACAAGCACGGATCGTGTCTCCATCTTCTAGTTCTACTTCACAAGCGTGACACGATCCCATCAAACAGCCAGTAGGAATTGTGACCCCAGCCCGTTGCGCAACATCTAATAAAGGTTCACCAACACTAGCTGTCACCGTGACATCATCTGGTAAAAAACGTATTTGAGTTGCCATGATTCTTTAGGACGGCAAAATCTTCGTCAAGTCTAAGTTTGCCTCTACAATAGCAGCAAGCGTATTTAACATAGTTTCGCGCTGTTTGCGATAGTTAGAAACACCTGTAGGTAAAGATTTTAGACCGCGTTGTTGCCGTAAGCGATTTAACCAAGCACGTCGCCAAGCGCCATTGTCGAAAATACCGTGCAAGTACGTTCCCCAAACTGATTGATAATTATCAACCAAACCCAAACTAGGATCGTCAAATAACGCTTGGTATGTATTAGGATTAGGTGCTGTATTCGGAGTTTCCACGATACGCGATCGCCCTTGATGAATTTCGTAGCCAGCAACAGGTAAGCCTACTTGTGGAAAATTTGATACAACTTGCCGTTGTCGCGCTACTTTTTGCCCTGTAATTACCGTTTGAATTGGCAATAAACTTAATCCCTTAAATCTTCCTGCTTCGCCCTCTACGCCTTCAGGATCGGCGAGGAATTTGCCTAGCATTTGAAAGCCACCACAAATTCCTAAGACCGTACCGCCGGCTGCTGCATAGTTTTGAATTGCTTCTGCCATTCCAGTTCGCTGCAAAACTAATAAGTCTGCAATTGTCGTTTTTGAACCTGGAATAATCACCGCATCAGGATGCCCCAATTCTTGCTTTGGGCTAATGTATTTTAGCGAAACACTTGGTTCGGCTTCTAACGGGTCAAAATCGGTAAAGTTAGAAATTCGGGGTAAGCGGATAACGGCAATCTCAAGTTCTCCTTGATTACTGTGTTTGCGTTCGAGTAAGTCTAAAGAGTCTTCAGCCGGAAAGACATCTTCAATCCAGGGAATAACACCTAATACAGGAATCCCCGTGCGTTCTTCCAACCATTGAAGACCTGATTCTAAAAGCGATCGCTGTCCGCGAAATTTATTGATAACGACACCGCGAATTAACGCTCTTTCCTCTGGTTCTAGTAACTCTAAAGTGCCTACCACATGAGCAAAAGCACCACCACGATCAATATCAACAACTAGCAAGGTGGGAGCATTTAAATGCTTTGCGACGCGCATATTTGTCAAATCGCGGTGTTTAAGGTTAATTTCTGCGGGACTTCCTGCACCTTCACACACCAGCAAATCAAATTCAGCCGCGAGGTGTTGTAATGACTCTGTAATTGCTTGCCATCCTATATCAAAATATTGTTCGTAGTAATCAGTCGCGCTCACTTTGCCTACAGCTTTACCTTTGAGAATGACTTGCGAGGTCATGTTACCCTGCGGCTTGAGCAGAATGGGGTTCATGTCTACTGTCGGCGTGACGCCCGCCGCCCAAGCTTGTACGGCTTGTGCATAACCAATTTCGCCCCCACTCGTGGTGACATAGGAATTTAAAGCCATATTTTGCCCTTTGAAGGGCGCAACCCGCCAGCCACGTCGCGCCAAAATGCGACAAATAGCTGCACTAAGGAGCGATTTTCCAGCGTGGGATGTGGTTCCTACCACCATAATTGCTTTCATAGGGCGCATCTAGCTTGCGAAGTTAAAAAGTGAGGTATCAAGTCGGCTGTAGTTATAGCATCAAGTCTCATTTCATATTTTTCCCTTTTCTTGCTCACTTTTAACTATTTGTAAAGCAATACTCGCTTAAAATGGCAGTCGCAGCCAGCGATTCAGCATATTTGACAGACGATCGCGACGTGTTGGATTCCACGATTCTTGAGTTTCTTCGACTAACTGCCGACCTAACGGCGTTAAACGAAAACTATCTGTAATTCCCTGTCCGTCAACTTCACGGCGCAGTACTCCAACTTGAATTAACCACATTAAAGCATTTTCTACGGCTAATTCCGATAGCGGACGCTTGGTATAGCCTTGCTGAGTGCCACTCACATTGGCGATCGCATTGGTAGAAACGCTTTGATAGCACATCGTTTCAAATAAATGTCGTTGAAACGGCGAACACGCCAGCGCTACTTTCGCGCGTTCGACTGTTTTTCTTGGATAAATAACTTTTTTAGGACTATCGGACTCGGCAATTGACATTTTGTCTTGCTCATTACACTACTTTGTTAGAAATATCGTTAACAATATTTCTTTAGGGCTAGCTATCTATTTTAAACAGTAGTTGTGATTCAACGCCGAAATCATCAATTCATCAGCGCAGGCAAGTTAGATTTGCAGTAGAAGTATAAAAAAAGCGGTCATATCAGTGCCAATCTAACCAACAGTGCGATCGCTAAAAGGTTTCAGTAAAATTGCGCATGACAAATAGTAGGAGTGTTTTTAAATTTATGTTGTAGCTAAGTTATGTAGACAATGCTACAGAACTATGATTTATTACCTGCTAATTTGCATTGTTTATCAAAGAATCAAGACAGTTATACCTGGCTTACAAGATGTCGTAACAATCAAATGGCTTCTGTGGTTTCGGTTTCAAGTATCAGGGTTATTGGAACATTAAATGCCTCATTCCAAAGCAGCCACTAGCCTAAATGAGACAAAAAAAATGTGCGATCGCTGTTGCTGACTGTCCAAAATTTTGTATGAGAAATACTAAAGCACAAAGATCTTTAGAAAAAGGAATACTGTCTTGTATTTAGCAATAAGAGAATTTACATTTTTAGAGTTGTTTTGAGAAGCTTATAAACATCCGCTTTTCTGTTACTGATGTCCCTAATAGCTAAGTTTCAGAGACTTGAGGCAACTCAAAAACTATCTTTAATATAACTAAGTTGAGTACATCTTTTAAAGCAACTACCAATTTCTGACATTAGTGTTATGAGTAGTGAGAAATTGGGAATACTGTTTTACAAGATAACTTTATTAGTCAAACAGATTATGATGTTACACGTACTTCAAATACTGCTGAAACAAGCGGCGGTTTAGAAGAGTAAATTAATTAAAGATAACGGTAATTAGATACTCGGTTTCTATAAAACTTGTAGATACAATCATGAAAATAAATAAAATCCTATCACTTATTGGTGTTTTCTTAGTCAGCTTAATAGTGACTGTTAGCTGTACTTCGACACAACCAGCCTCTAATATTACGAATACTGCTGCAACAACTACGCCAGTTCAAATGGGTTATAGTGGTTGGCCTGGCTGGTATCCTTGGGCAGTTGCAAACGAGCAAAACTTATTTGCTAAAAATAACGTTCAAGTAGACCTTAGATGGTTTGATGGCTACTTAGATTCTATGAATGCAATGAATGCAGGTCAGTTAGATGCTAATTGTCAAACTTTAGACCAAACAATTAGTTCAGTAGCGAATGGCTCTGACCAAGTTGTTGTTCTAGTTAATGATAACTCAACGGGTAACGATAAAGTAATTGTCCGTGAAGGTATTAATAGTATCGCTGACTTGAAAGGCAAAAAAGTTGCAGCAGAAGAAGGAACTGTAGATCATTTTCTATTACTTTTAGGGATGAAAGAAGCTGGAATAACTCAAGCAGACATTGAATTTTTTCCGCTAGAGACAGGTGCTGCGGCTGCCGCATTTGCAGCAGGTAGAGTTGATGCAGTAGCAGTATATGCACCTTTTACAACTAAAGCTCTAGAACGTCCTGGAAGTAAAGAATTATTTAGTTCTAAAGATTTTCCTGGAGCAATTCCAGATCATTTAGTTGTCAGTAGAAAGATGATTAATGAGCGTCCCCAAGAAGTACAAGCACTCGTCAATACCTGGTTTGATACTTTAGATTTTATGCAGAAAAATCAGGCAAAATCTCTTGAAATTATGGCTCAAAAAGCTGGCGTTTCAGTTGCAGATTATAAAGCGTATGATGCAGGTACTACACTCTTTTCTGTTGAACAAAACTTGCAAGCCTTTCAACCACGAAATGATATGCAATCCTTGCATTATGCAGCTAAAGAGATTAATAAGTTTCTTTTGGAAGCTGACTTGATTAAACGTATTCCCGACTTAAATCGTATATTTGACGATCGTTTCGTTAAAGCTTACGCTGCTTCTCACAAAGGGCGAGTGTAGTTTTTCCTTAGTGTTGCTAATCTCATTCAGTCAGTAGTTATTAATAAAATATATGGCTTACTCTAACAAGTTCACCGCTTTTAAAGGTAAGCCATAATTATTTTTTGTACAATATAATACAAGTTTGCTCAATAGCCTGGTAACTAATACCATTTCGCCAAATAAAAACTACAGATCATTTCTCCTCTGCACCTGAAGCTGCCTATTTGTAGTAAATTCAAAGTGAATCACAGTTGCATCCGGTTTGCCACTTTCAGCAATCTATCTCATATATGTGTGTAATAAAATTTGCGGTATTAGGACGTTAACGTAGCTGAAAAAGCCGTTGAAGTCAATAATTTATAAGTTTACTCTATAAAATCATGACCTTATAGTTAATTTTTAGCATATAAAAATTACATATAGTCAAGAGGTAAAGTTATGTATTATTTTCGTGTAGTGTTCATTAAATGTTAAAAGATAGCTCGATTGCTTTGTAAAATAACTACTGCAAATTGCTCATTTGAACGCAACTTTCAATTTGGGAATATTCGCGTGCGTATTCCACCTTTATGTAAACTTAACCCTTTATATAAAGAAATAGTACATCTTCGTTTCTTGTGTATATCATATTTAGCAGAAGAGTGTCGCTCGCGAAGACATATCAATTTGTTGTTATTACACTGAACTTTTTAAATAAAATCTGAATTATTCTTACCGAGATAAACCTTATGAGTAATTATCATTAAGTAGGAAATTCTCTAAGAAAAATATGCAAATCAAAGCCCAAGTGTATACAGCAAAGAATATTACGGATGCCCTACCGATTGGTACGTGGCAATATCGACTTCTTTTAGAAGACAATTCTGTACGTTTGGTGGAAGCATATAGTGAGTTAGGCTATTGCGATGCTGAGGATAATTTCTTTTGTAGAGAGCAACTTATAGAATTATTTTTTGGTTCGAGTAGTCATTTTAATTATGCTCTTGAGGAGAAGACAGAAGTTAGCAACGGCTTACGCGAAATCAAAGCGATTGATTGCGAGACTTAGTAATTAACCATTTCGTTTTGCCCAGAAGTTTTTGCCAATTCTGCTTCGCGCCGTCTAGGAACTTCATACGTCATAAAATCGTATGCCATTTGTGTGTTAGGAAAAATTGCCTGGGCTTCCTGAAGTAAATCTTTTAATTCGATGACGTTTCCTGGCGCATAGCGGGGACTAAAATGCGTCATAATCAACTGTTTAACTTGAGCCGCTAAAGCGACTTGTGCTGCCATTGTTGAGGTAGAGTGGAGGCGTTGAAAAGCAAGTTCTGCATCTTGATGCGAGAAAGTTGCTTCGTGAATGAGAACATCGGCATTTTGAGCTAGGTGGACTGCGCCATCGCAATAGATAGTATCTGTACAATAAGCAATTTTGCGTCCGATTTCTGGTAAACCGCATAGATCAGCGCCGTGAATGGTGCGTCCGTCAAGCAGTGTCACAGTTTCCCCGCGTTTGAGTTGACCGTAAATTCTGCCAGGGGGAATTGCTAGGGCTTTTGCTTTTTCGACATCAAACCTTCCTGGGCGATCTTTTTCGGCTACGCGGTAGCCAAAAGTTGTAATCCGATGTTCTAATCGTTCGCACGTGACAGTAAATTCGTTATCTTCATATACAACACCAGGTTGTACTGTATGAACTTGGATGCTGTATGCTAAATGCGTCGAAGAATACCGACCACACGCGCGCAAGTATTCGTCTAATTTAGGTGGACCATAGATATCGACTCTTTTTGTGTTGCCAGCCAATCCACAGGTTGCTAAAAGCCCCATTAATCCAAAAATGTGATCCCCGTGTAAATGGGTAATAAAGATCCGTGAAAGTTGGCTGATTTTCAGATCGCTGCGTAAAATTTGATGTTGCGTACCTTCGCCACAGTCGAACAACCACATTTCGGCTCTTTGCGGTAAACGAAGCGCCACGCTAGAAACATTACGCGATCGCGTGGGGACACCAGAACTTGTTCCTAAAAATGTAATTTGCACGAAAGTGGCAACCTATCTACAGAATTTTGCGACTTCTTTATCTATAGTGGCACGACTAGAGCAGAAAACTCGCTTGTGGGGTCGATTGCTGCAAAAAGCAGTTAATTCGCTTATACTGATGTATTTGAAATTTGATCGTCATCAACCTCTATTTAATCGCCAGAACAAAAAATGTAAGGATGCCAGTATGAAATTCAAACTTCTACGCTTGTTATCGCTTCAAGGGCGATTCTGGTGGTCAACCTTGTTTTGGCTCGCGTTCATTACTCCCGCAGCGGCGATGGAAATTCGCGTAGCAATTGAACAAGGTGTCGAGCAAATTAAAGTTGGTAGTTCAACAACGGCGACAATCCGCGATTACAGCAGTGGCAAACCATTAGGACAACTTGCGGCAATGAATGCCTTTTACGCACAACCCAATCCTGCTGGCGTTGCCTTAGCGCAGGTGCAGTCTTCGGCGATGTGGGTTGAGCCGAGTGGGGATGGCTATGTATTCATTGGCGATCGCTGGTATCGCGGAAAAACCTTGTTAATGCCCACACAACAAGGCGTAACTGCGGTTAACTACGTCGATTTGGAACAGTATCTCTACAGCGTTCTCGGCGGAGAGATGAATGGTAATTGGCATCAAGAAGCTTTAAAAGCCCAAGCCGTTGCGGCGCGTACTTATGCGGTTTACAAGCGAGAAAATGAAAGCAACGGTGTTTATGATGTTGTCAATACGCAAGCATCACAGGTTTACAAGGGTATTGCCAGCGAATCACCTGGTACTCATGCTGCGGTAAATGCCACCACAGGGCAAATCCTCACTCACAATAACAAAGCGATTCTCGCAGCATTTCATGCGTGTTCGGGCGGTCATACAGAAAATGTGGAAGATGTGTGGTCGCAACCATTACCATACTTACGGGGAGTTGCTGGCTACGATGACAATGTGAATGCCTGTCAGTGGGTAAAGACGGTGACGGGAGCAGAACTGAACCAGAAAATTACTGGAATTGGCACGGTACAAGCTTTAACGCCCGTTTTAAGTCCTTATGGTAGTGTCAAAAGTATGAAGTTTATCGGCGATCGCGGTACGCGCGAACTACGAGGTGATGCTTTACGTACTGCGCTTGGTTTGAGAAGTACGCGCTTTACGATCACAGCCGAACCTTTGGGTTTACGCTTTGATGGTCGTGGTTGGGGTCATGGCTTGGGTATGAGTCAATGGGGAGCGTATAATTTAGCGCAACAGGGTGTTAAGTACCAGCAAATTTTATCGCACTACTATCGCGGTGCTAGCCTAGCTCAGCTAAAACCTTAACCCTAAATCCGATTTAGCCTTGAGGAATATTGTGGTGTGGCAAACACGATCGCATTATTTCTCATTCAGCATCGCTTCAGCATATTCAAGCCAGTTAGGTAACTCTTCGTTTTCTACTGATCTATTGTGGTTGCAATTGACTCATTTGTAGAAACGTCACTTCCCAAACTAATCGTGGTTGTGCGTAGGAGCGTAAGTACTTTTTGGCTTGTTCTAAATATGGTAAAGGTGAGTGTTGTATGTCTCCTGCTAGAAACTGCTGCCAATAAGCGTGTTGTAGGTAATCTACCAACCACAATTGCGCTTCTGTCTCTAAAGTTTTATCAATTTGTCTTGCTAAATCTAAGGCGCTATGCAGCGATCGCGGTGGATGAGTCAGCGCGTTGATTAGTTCAGCAGGAATTGCTTGGAGTTGCTGACTCGCGGCGATCGCATCTCCTGGGCTTCCTTGCGCGATCGCTAATACAGTGGGCGACTGCAAATTTTCATCGCCAGCTTGCTGTAAAACTTGCGTCATCTGCTCGCGACTTAGGCGATAAAACGGAATTCGCTGACACCGCGATACTAATGTTGGTAACAACGCTTCCACCGCAGGCGCAATTAAAATAATTGTTGCTAGTCCTGGTTCTTCTAGTGTTTTGAGCAACGCATTTGCGGCGGCTTCTGCCATTGTTTCTGCTTGTTCAATGACAACTATATTGCGAGATGCTTCTAAGGGAGAACGGCTGAGGAATTGCGCGATTTCTCGAACTTGTTCGACGCGAATTATGGGCGGTGCTTTGCGCTTGACTCCAGCTGCTACGGCTTCTGCGGCGGTGAGTCGCTGTCCTTGATGTAAATAAGTTGGTTGCACCCACAATACGTCTGGATGATTTCCTAGTTGTATGCGTTGTTTGATTTGATGATGCTGATCGACTGGAGCATTTGTACAGAAGATTTGCGTAATAAAGCACTGTGCGGTTAAGCTACGTCCTACGCCTGGTGAACCAACAAATAAATAAGCTGGCGCAATGCGTTGGCGATTGACGGCTTGTGTCAGTAATGCGATCGCTTGTGTTTGTCCGATAACTGGTGCGAAAAAATTGGACATATATTCAGGGGTCAGAGTTAAAACTTAATCAGGGCAATGATTCTGACCTTCTATGATGCCCTAGTGTTATAGTTCTATTACTATTGTGGCTTTCCTAGGCATGAGTAGTTATGAATTATATTTGTCTCTAATTTCAGGAAAGCGTTGTAGTAAGATTTGCTGAATTTGTTCTTGGACTTCGGCTACGCTACGACTGGCATCGACCCGAACGATGCGATTTTGGTGATTTTGAGCTAATTCGGTGTAACCTTGTTGTACGCGGCGATGAAACTCGATTTTTTCTTGCTCGATGCGATCGCCTCCGGCGCTGCGCTCCGCGCAATCGCTCGTACTCTGATGCTGTTTTCTGGCGAGACTGATAGCTACATCGATATCCAACCAAATCGTGACATCGCTTTCTAACCCACCTGTGGCGATGGAATTTAATTGCGCAATTAAACTATGACTCAGACCTCGCCCGTAGCCCTGATACGCGACGGTAGAATCAACGTAGCGATCGCATAAAACAATTGTCCCGCTGGCGAGTTCGGGTTTGAGGACTTCTTCTACGTGTTGGGCGCGGTCTGCTGCGTACAATAACAACTCGGTAGAATTATAAATTGGCTGCTTGCCTACATTTAACAATAACTGGCGTAGCGCCGTACCTAAATTTGTTCCACCTGGTTCGCGGGTGACGATCGCGGGTAACGATAATGTTTTTAGCCATTGATGCGATCGCTGTAACTGCGTTGTTTTGCCGCAACCTTCGACACCTTCAAAGACGATCAATCTGCCACTCATGCACTTACTTTACTCTATACAGAAGTCGAAATAAATTTCTCAATGCGCTAGCTTTGTTTTGCTAACCCCTGGTATTGGCAATCTGTCGTATATCATAGAATCGACGCGCGTTTTCCCAGCGAGGAGTATCTATGGCTCGCTATACCAGCTGGTTCACTGTTGAAGTTCCGCCTACACGTTTACAGCAGTTGCTGATTGAGGTTTTGCAAACTTGCAATCTTGATATTGTATACCACACAAGCGACTACATCATGGCGCAGGAAATGCCAGGTAAAAGCCCTTTCGCTCGATTGGTCGTTGTCGAAGTTCTGACTGACAAAACAATGAATTCAACCACAGAAACGCGGATTAACATTGTCGTCAAAAACGAAGAATTACCGCTACAAATGAATAACCATTGCTACCAAATGTTTCAACAAGTAAATCAGGCGATCGCCGATAATCATCAGTGGCAGCTAATCGAAAGTATTTGTGGCTGAACCAATAATTTACAAAAATTAAGCCCGCCGATTTGGGGGCTTACGAATTTCCAATATATATCGTTAATTCTTATGCTGGTCTTGCTAGGGTCTACAGTCGAATGATGCTTGTCGCTAGTATTGTTTAGTCTTCAAACTCTGGCATCATATTCGGACCAATCAGAGTGACATCATACTCGTCCAAGGGACCAGAAGGCATTGTGTCTCTGCTCAATAGGTAATAAATTGCTCGAACTTGAGGACCAAACACAATTTCATCTTCATTTTTGAGGTCGTGCGCAGGAATTTTCCGACCATTAATCAGTAATCCATTGGCACTAGGTTTTCCTTTAGAGTCGCCGTCAATAATACGATAGTAAAAGCTGCCATCTTCGCGTGGTAATCTGACCAGCGTTGCGTGACGACGAGAAACAAACTGCGAAAACAAACGGATATCGCAGCGCGCGTCTCTGCCGATAGAGTACACAGGAGCGTCTAAACTAAATTCTTTACGTCCCTGATCGTCTTCAACAATCAGTATGTGGTTCTGATTAGGTTGTAAAGCCATTGAAGCATCGGTTAGTAAAATCACTGAATCAATCTGTTAGTTTCGCTTTGGTCATACTAGCTGCGGATCGCTATCGAAAAGCGCGATCTTGGCTGAGATTATTGAATTAGCTTAACTTAGCTTGATTGTACTTTACATTATGTCTCCTATATCAAATCTAAGGTAGCCTTTATATTCATCACCAGGAACTAACGCTCCTTTGCAGTTTAGTTACATAAAGTAACACTCCCAGAGCATTACTTTTTGCCTAGGAGTGACTACGTATAGGGAAGCATGGGAGCTTCAGGTACAGGGAAGCAAGGGTGAATTATAAATGAGTTTATTACTCAAAACTCCAAACTAACTACTAACCAAAGCGCCACTAATCACTGTTCCCTCGCTTCTCACCCGTAGTCAATGACGCTTCACTTTCTTGTTGGTGAAAGCGGCGCAATAATAAAGAGTTGGTGACGACACTGATTGAGCTAAATGCCATAAGCGCACCTGCCGCTGCTGGACTAAGAACAAAACCAAAACTAGGTAATAAAACACCAGCCGCGATCGGAATTCCTAGCGTATTGTAGGCGAATGCCCAAAATAAGTTTTGGCGAATTTTATTGAAAGTCGCACGGCTTAAGTCGATCGCGACGACAACATCTGTTAGGCGATCGCGCATTAGGACAATTTCTGCGGATTCTATAGCAACATCAGTGCCAGTTTTTAAGGCAATTCCAACATCAGCTTGTGATAAGGCAGGAGCATCATTAATACCATCACCTACCATAGCAACGAGATGATTTCGCGATTGTAGTTGTTGAATGGCGGCGGCTTTCCCACTAGGACGCACGCCGGCAAGGATGTGGTGTGGTTCGATGGCGAGTTGTAGCGCGATCGCCGCCGCGACTTCTTGTCGATCCCCAGTTAAGAGCATGACTTGTAGACCGATTTGCCGCAAGCTATCTACCGTAGCCTTTGCGTCTGCTCTCAGCGTATCTGTCAGCGCAATTAATCCTACTAATGCGCTTTCTACTGCTACATAGATGACAGTTTTACCGTTATTGAGCAGCGATTGACTCAGTTGTTGTGCAGCATCATCAATCGTAATCGAGTGTTGTTCGAGCCATTCCTGATTACCCAGCAACACCTGAGTATGACCTGCAACTACGGCTGATACTCCTAATCCTGGTTCCATGTCGAAGTTATGGGCATCGAGAATTGGCAAGTTTTGCTGTTGTGCAGCTTGCCTGATCGCGGTAGCTACAGGATGCGCGTTGCCACTTTCTGCGGCTGCTGCTAGTTGTAGCAGGCATTGCGAATCGGATATATCTTCTGCGTTGCGAATTTCCGTTAGTGCAATGCAATCGCTGACGTGCAAAAGTCCGGTTGTGAGCGTACCAGTTTTATCAAAAACTACCGTACTTAATTGGTGTACTCTTTGTAAGACATCGCCACCTTTGATCAATAACCCACGTTCTGCACCTACTCCTGTACCGACCAGAATCGCGGTAGGTGTCGCTAGTCCTAAAGCACACGGACACGCAACAACCATCACGGCGATCGCGAGTTTTAAACTGAGTAACAGCGGTGAATAAATTGTTGTCTGGATGTGATGCGGTTGATGTAGTGAGTTGTGTCCTAAGTGGACAAGGTGATGCGGCTGCGTGACGACATCAGACCAAAGATGAGTCCCAATAAAATACCAAAACACAAACGTCAATACCGCAGCAGTTAACACGCCATAGGTAAAGTATCCTGCTACCGTATCTGCTAATTTTTGAACGGGTGCTTTGCGCGTTTGCGCGGCTTCTACTAAAGCGACAATCTGGGCTAGCGTCGTATCTTTCCCTGTGCGCGTTGCTCGTAGTGAAATTGTTCCTAGTTGATTAATTGTACCTGCGGCTACAGTATCTCCAGGGTGCTTTGTCACTGGCATGGCTTCCCCAGTAAGCATTGATTCATCTACCGTTGTCTTTCCAGCAACGATTTCGCCATCAACGGGGATTTTTTCACCTGGTAGAACTTGTAACCATTCGCCCACGCGCACGCGATCGGCAGGAATTTCTACACTTTCGCGTCCTGAAGAAACTCCGGTTGTAGGATCGGCTATTAAACGCGCAACTTGCGGTTGCAGCGCCAGTAATTCACGAAAAGCAGATGCTGCACGTCCTCGCGCTTGTTGTTCTAATGTTCTTCCTAATAAGATAAAGCCCAACAGCATCACAGGTTCGTCAAAAAAGCAGTCCCAACCAAGTTGTGGAAACAAAAGTGCTACTAAACTTGCGGTGTAAGCCGTCAGCGTTCCCAATCCCACTAAGGTATTCATGTTGGGTGCATTGCGCCGCAATCCCCGCCAGCCATCGAGTAAAATTGGGCGTCCTGGTCCGAGTAAGGTGGCGCTTGCAAGTCCAAAGTGCAGCCAAATATTGTGCAACATCGGCGGTGCAGGCAAACCCCACTCGCTGAAATGTCCTAAGCTAGACAATACAAGCAAAACGCCAGCAACAACTAACTGTCTAAATGCTGATTGCATTTCCTGACGGTGTTTTGCTGGCTCTACACTACTAGAAAGAGTAGCTTCTCCCTGTGCATAACGTGGTTGGGTAGGGAAGCCAGCAGCGGTTAAATTCTCCGCGAGTTCGGCGGCATCTACAGCACCTGCGGTACACTCAACAACGGCAACTTCTGTAACCAAGTTTACACACGCAGAAAGTACGCTCTCATTTTTTGTTAACTGACTTTCGACAACCTTGACACAGCCAGCACACTTCATCCCTTGGACGTCTAGCGTGATTGTTTCTGTGGGTTGATTGATACTACTAGGGACAGCCTGC
The DNA here is from genome assembly GCF_000317555.1 of Gloeocapsa sp. PCC 7428. Taxonomy (GTDB): domain Bacteria; phylum Cyanobacteriota; class Cyanobacteriia; order Cyanobacteriales; family Chroococcidiopsidaceae; genus Chroogloeocystis. The sequence continues at coordinate 4,994,845 of NC_019745.1, read as the reverse complement.
GGTGACTCGGTTTTTGGGACAAGTTGCATAAATTCAGGGCTACGACACCTCAACACATAACCACTGTAGCGTTTAGGGACAAAGCGATGGTAGTGCGGCTAAGAATTTAGGAAATCCGTAGTAGTTCTACATCAAAGACGAGGGTGGCGTTGGGAGGAATTACTCCACCTGCACCACGCGCCCCGTAACCAAGTTCAGGAGGAATAATTAACTGGCGACGTCCGCCGACTTTCATCGTACTAATTCCTTCGTCCCAACCTTTGATGACTTGTCCTGCACCAAGTTTAAAGTCAAAGGGACGATTGCGATCGCGCGAACTATCGAACTTCGTTCCGTCTTCTAAAGTTCCAGTGTAATGGACAAAAACTCTTTGCCCAGCTTTTGGAGTTGCGCCATCACCTTCTTGGATATCAATGTATTTCAGTCCAGAGGGCGTTGTTACAGCATTTTCATCAGACATCATGTTACTTGCAAGTAAAGTATTTTCTGTAGTAGCGTTGCTGGGTGCAACAACCTCATTTGCTGGTTGATTTGGCGTGACTTCGGCAATTGCCGATTCGGGTTGACTGCTAAACTGCGCGACTACCAGCACAATGACACAAGCGATGACAACACCCAAACTAATTAAAATTTCTCTCAAAATTTAGTTCTCCCTCAAGACAACAAATTGAGCGACTTCACGTGTTCTAGTTTATGTCAAAAGCGATTCGCTGTTAGCTAAACCACAGTAGTTACATTCCCCGCCACAATTTATTTTCTAAATCGCGTACCTGGCGCTCAAGACGGTCAATTCGCCCGCGTAGTTCATCCATTTCTGCTTGGCGGGGTACGCCCAAGTCTTGCAGCATATTGCGCATTTGACGCTGCATTTGCACCTCAAAATTACCTTGTTCTGATTTAAGTTGGTGCATCAAGTTGTCAATAAACTCTTTCGCTTGGTCTGGCTGAAGCTTACCGTCTTTAACTAATTCATCACTTACTTCCCGCAGCTTTTCGGCTACCAATGACGTTGTGCCTATACCAACCATTAATAGCTGTTTAATCCAGTTGTTGCTTTCCATGCTATCTTGCGGATATTTAATCAATAAACAGACGAAATCAAAAGTCAGGATTAGGAATGAGTCGCCACAAGAACATAACTCTGATACTACTGTATCCCGTGTTATGGGCATAGAATTGCGGTTGCTAAAGCTATGCTTGAAGCGTAAACCCTAAGTGCCTGTAGTTCTATTGTGGCAAATTTACAGCTTTGCCTATAGCTACTGCAAGATAGAAAATCGCTAAGATGGTTATTGAGTTACTTAAGTGTAAAGTAGACCCAGATTTGCGCGAACAATATTTGCAATTGGATGCAGAAGTTTGGACGAAAGCGCTGGCTGAGTGTCCTGGATTTCTAGGAAAAGAAGTTTGGCTGAATCCACAAGAAACATCAGAAGTTATTTTAGTGATTCGCTGGGCGACGAAAGAACAATGGAAAGCTATCCCTGACGAGTTTCTAAATCGGATAGAACAACTATTTTTGCAACAAATGGGTCGCACTTATAAAATTGTCGAGTCAGCAGAGTACCAAGTTTATGGCGATCGCTTATTTCCTTAGTTGACATTAACTTTAACTTTACTGTTATCAATGCCACATTGTCCTCGTTGTCATCAATCGGTTGATGCACAAGCTGTTACTTGTCCTTATTGCCGTACTCCACTCAAAGCTTACGGACATCCAGGAATCCCCTTACACCGCGCTACTGGTGATACGTACTTGTGCGATCGCTGTACCTATCACTTAGACGATACGTGTAATTTTCCGCAGCGTCCCTATGCCAAAGAGTGTACGCTTTATCAAGATGTCACACAAGCTCAATTGCGCGCATCACAGCAGTCTTACAAAAGCAGCTTGCGTGCAAATTTCCGTAGCTGGCTTCAACAATATCAGTTTTGGCTATTAATCCTCGGTTTACTCTTACTGAGTTTTCTGATTGTCTTGTAAAGTGGTATGAGGTTATGGGTAATTGGACTAAGCAATTCACTCGCCCCTCATAACGATCTCCCGAATCTTCTCGGCGGTAGCAGGTGCGAGTAAAACGCCGTTGCGGTAGTGTCCTGTCGCGAGGAGAATGTTGTCAAAACCTGGCACGTGGCGAATGATAGGCGCTGGTTGTCCTTCGGGGCGTGGGCGTAATCCTGACCAAGTGCGGATAATTTTGGCTTGGGCTAAAGCAGGACAAAATGCGATCGCTTGCTGTTTAACTTTTTCTAATTGCGTAGCATCTGCGACTACCTGTCCGTTTGCAGAAAATTCTACTGTCGCACCAACCCAGTAATCTGTCATTGGTTGACTGCTAAGACAGGGAACAATATGAACGTCATCGCCTGTAATAACAGGTTGAAAATTGGGATCGCCTAAAGGTTGGTTGACCCGCATATGAATCGCTTGACCGAGTACAGGTTTAATTTCTACGGCTGGCGTTGATTGTGCTTGCTGCGTAGGTGCAAATGTGAGTGCTATGGGAGTGCGATCGCGAGAAGTCGATTCTTGTCGCCATTGCAACGGTGTTGAACCAGTACCGGCGGCGATGACTAGCCAATCAACATCTTTAATTTTTTCGGATAATTGAGCGTTCTCGATTTGGAGATACATCCGTTGATCGGCGTTATCGAGATAATAACCTGTGGCTGTGACTCCAAAATGAAATTGAACTCCTTTGTGCTTTGCGGCTTCTACTAAAGCTAAGGTAAGCGCTACGGGGTCAACTTGTCGATCTTGCGGTGAGTAAATTGCTGCTGTAATTTTTTCACTATTAAGCTGCGGACAGCGCGATTGTAATTGTGCAGCGTTCCAAATTTCTAATTGCCATTCTTGTGCTGAACGAACTGCGGCTAATTTTTCCCAACCGGCTAAATCTTCTTCTTGAAAACAAAGCATCAATATACCTTGTCGATTGAAGGGAATCCGCCGCATAATGACCGCTTCTAGCTCTGGAATGAGGGTTTCATAGCGTTTGATACTCGCAGCGCGCATCTGCCAGGCATTACCCTTAATTTTGTGGCTAATGGCTCCCATTAATACCCCCAGCGCTGCGCCTGTTGCTGCTTGGGCGGGCGGTTGTCGATCGAGTACGGTAACTTCCAGCCCAGATAAACTGAGTTCGTAGGCGATCGCCGCCCCGATCACACCACAGCCAATAATTAATACATGACTCATGATTTGAGTGAGAATGTTTGAGCAGAGGTGCAGAGGAAGCAGAGGCGTAGAGGAGAAAAAACTACATATAAACTTCTCGCAGTACTAACCACTATTCCCTCGCCCCTTGCCCCTCGTTAGTTACGCTTCACTTGCTTGTGGTGATGTTGGTTTAGGAATCAACTGTAAAAAGCCATCGATGTCTGCTAAGGCTTCGCGGTAGTTAAGCGTCGCTTTTTGGTAATCAGCGGCTTCTGCGGCTTGCTCAATTTTGACTAAATTATCAAACAAATTTCGAGTAAATTCGCGTGCTGATTGTTGGTCTTGCGGTAGAAGATTGCGAGTGACGTAAGTCATTTTGAGTCGCATTTCCCCAACAGGACCGTGAATGAAGTTGCTGACATCGATCCAATCGCGACGTTTAATCAATGTGATAAGTTCGTTATTCATGCGATCGCGTAAAGCAACAATATCGGGAACGTATTGCTGAATTTGCTCTATCTGCGCCGCCGTATAGGTGGGAGGTGCTTTTGCAGCGCTGGGGCTACTACAACTAACAAGAAACGTTGTCACGATAACTAAAATCAATGACAGAATTGACCGATAACGCGCCATAATCTGACTATACTTTTGTCTGCTGATGAACAGTGTCATTTTAGATCGCTGGTGGCAAGAATCAATTGCTATTGTCTTGCCCAAATGAAATTTTCGTCTCCTACTGCGAGAGGGATGTTCTCACGGCGCGTAGAGATCGTTAAGATTTAAGCTCTTGAGTATAAATATCTATTAGCATCTGTGATGCGATCGCGCCACAGAGCAGCGATTGCAAAATTAATAAAGTATTGTTAAGCTGGAAAACCAATACAGTAAGCTTTCTAGCGGTTTTCTGTCGTCTTTTTCACTACACTAGACTCAAAATCCAGGAGAGTTCCCGCGTGAACGCAGCTGAGCAAGCAACTAATTTGGAACTTACTAGTAAAATTGCTACAGTCGTTAATCTTTTTAAATCAGAGTTTCCTGACGCTAGGTCTGACCTCAAACCGTGGACAAATGATCCTGATACTAGAGAATTAGTCGATCCTGATTCAATCGATATTGGTTTTCACTTTCCTGGTGTTAGTCGCTCGTTGCAAAGTCGCAGCATTTTGGTGCAAATCCGCTTTCACGAAGATCCTTTAAACGGCGATCGCGCTTGTATCGGTGTTGAAGCCGCAGGTTTCGACCATCGCGGTAAGCAGTGGCGTCTTTCTACCGTGGAAAACTGGAGTTTCGTTGGTGCTGTTCAACCTTCCCCTGAGGTCGGAGAAAAGTTAAAATCGTTTTGCCGCGAAATTATCCGCGTATTTAATCAGCCAACAGCACCAGAGTAGTCATTGGTCACAAGTAGCTTTAAGGAATTATCTAATCTTGCTCAATTGCTGGCAGATTGACTACCACATTCACTACAGTAAGGTGAATTATAAGTATTTTGACGTTTCCCAAATAATGCGTAGCGGTTATCGCGAACTTGTTCGTAAATGCGATCGCCTACCCACTTGACGCCTGGTAATCCGCGATAAGCTTCCACAAAAAGATTACCCATCGGTAACACGCGCCCAATTTCTTCGATCGCTGCTGTACCTTGCCAACGATGTTCGGGTGCATCAGTAGCAAGCAAAATTACACCTAATTCGCAATCTTGTGGTGTAATTCCCCAGGGTGCAAGTGTCGCTTGGTCTTGCATGGGGACGTATCGAAACATTTGTCCCTTATCAAAGCTTTCGAGTAATTGGACAAAAGTTACGCACAGGTTGCAATTGCCGTCGTAGATGACGTGGTAATTCATGAAACAGATTTCTGTAGAAGTTTTAGTTACATTTCTATTTTTAAGCTTATTTCGCTTGTTGTGTAAATCATTCTCTGGGTGACTTATTACTTTTAGGCGATCGCACAAACTGAATTTTCCCTTTTTAACGAGCTACCGTTTTTATATTTTAAATAGAACGCAAAGGCAAGTAATATTTATACTGGCTCGTTGTGTCCATTAATATTTTTTGTGGCTTGAATAAAATTAATACTAGTATTTATAGATACTCGATACTAAATAACTCCTTAAATAGCAATATCTCAAAAGTAAGTAACTTACTTTTGAGTACGTACTTACTATTTTTATCTTTTTTATTTAATATAGTAATAGAGAACAACCATAAGAATTTTATTTAAAGAGATTATTAAGTAAAATCTATTAAAATATTTTAGTAGCTTTAGCGTTTTAGAAACTTCAATAATAATTAATCTAATAATTAGCTATCCATATAGTTACGAGAAAGCTTGTAGGAGAAAACTCAAGGAGGTAAAAATATGACGCACACAGCCACTAATATTATTCATGATAGAAATGCTCGTGGTCGTACGCGAATGGGTTGGTTAGACAGTTACCATACTTTTTCTTTTGGGAGTTTTTACGATCCGGCGCGGATGGGCTTTCGTGCTTTACGAGTCATCAACGACGATCGCGTTGTTCCTGGCGCTGGTTTTCCGATGCATAGCCACCGCAATATGGAAATTTTTACTTATGTTCTAGAAGGTGCATTAGAACATCAAGACAACTTAGGTAACGGCGCGATTATTTCTCCAGGAGAAGCACAAATCATGAGTGCAGGTACTGGAATTACTCACAGCGAGTTTAATCCATCAAAAACTGAACCTGTTCACTTTTTACAAATTTGGATTATTCCTGATACACAAGGAGTACAACCTAGATATGAGCAAAAAGCATTTCCTCTAGAACAACGACGCAGTAACTTACGTTTAATTGCTGCTAAAGATGGGCGTGATGGCGCGGTGACAATTCAGCAAGATATTGATTTGTATACGTCTGTTTTAGAAAAAGGTGATATTTTGAATTATCACCTCAAACCAAACCGTTATGCTTGGTTACAAGTTGCGCAAGGAATTGTCTCTCTTAACGATCAGGAACTGCGCGCAGGAGATGGAGTGCAAATGTACGAAGGAGACTTAGAAATGAGTACTGATATTGGTGCAGAGATTCTGTTGTTTGATCTTGCGTAATATTGGAAGACTACAATGCTACCAATTTGATTTGTCGCGGGGTGGGTAATAACTCACCCTATTTGTTATTAAAAATGAGATAATGAAATGCCAGCGATCGCTAAAAATAATGACGTCGTTACAGTCATAATTGTTTTCACTGTTGAACCAGAACACCAACAACAGCTAATCGATACTATTATTGAGTTTATTGAAATTGCAGTGAAGTATCAACCAGGTTTTGTTTCGGCTACCCTTCACAAAAGTTTGGATGGCGTACGTGTTATAAATTATGCGCAATGGCGAAGCCTTGAAAACTATCACGCTTTTCTTAATAATTCAGAAGTACAGGCGCAAGGAAAAAAGCTTGCCAACTTTCAACCACCAGATTTACATATTTTTGAAGTCGTCAGTTTGCACTCAGACAACACCACGCTAGAACTTAATCAGGATGATTGAATTCATCTTGCCATTCGCTTAAAATCATAAAATCAACCATGCCTTGTAGAATTATAGCAAGTCGATTCTAGAGATGAAATTTGGCGCTTAGCCTGTCAACAGTTAATGGTCAATGATTAAAGTTTATTAACAATTAACAGCCTTGACAAAACGTCCAAAAATCAAATAGAAATCTTATGGAGAGGGAATATGTCAATATAAGATTACAAAATCGTGGGCTAATTTCTGCTACTTTCCATCACTTACTTGATAGAATGATGCGGATAATGAATTATGGTCAGCAGCGTAGTTTCGCAGATGTTGAATTACTACCATAAGAGCCGCAATATGAACCTTTGAGTGAATATTGGTAAGGTTTAGCCAAAAATGAGTTTCATTTGTAGCATATAGCCTTTACTGCATCTACTCATAGTTATTAAAATAACTTGATTTTACTGAGGTAAGCAGTTATGAAAGTAAGTTCTGCATATACAAGACTACTTGTTTCAGATCTCAAAGCGTGTTTTCTGTTCTACAAAGATGTTATGGAATTTCCGGTTAATGTAGAAGATGAAAAAAGTGGTTACGCTGAGTTTCAGGTTGGTGGAATGAAATTGAGTTTGTTTAGACGTCAAGAAATGGCAGAGATTATTAGAACTACCGATAAACCAACTCATGCAGAATGTCAAGATAAAGTAGCTTTAATTTTTACTGTACATGATATCGAGCAAGAATATCATCGTCTGCTGCATAAAAACATTAACTTTGTTACAGAGCCTATGAATAATATAGATTATAGAATTAAAACAGTTTATTTCAGAGATCCTGATGATAATTTAATTGGATTGTATCAATTCTTAGACTAGATATTTGACATCTCATTCTCAATTATTGAAATGATATGAGTACATCAAATGAGCAATTCAATATTGATGAAGTCAGGAGCGATCGCATTAAAGCCTTAAGTGATGGAGTTTTTGCGACCGTTACTACTTTACTTGTTAGAGCTTTTAGATAGCTGAGCAGCAAACAAACTGTTCCCCAGAGTTAACGAAATGCTGCCTAAATTTATTAGCTACATCCTTCTAGGTAGTCGCAAATTTGAAAGAGCAGTTATGGCAGCGAAAAGATAAAATATTGGATTGGATGAATTGAGAAGAACAAAATTTATAGATATTGATCGATGTCAGTTTTTGCTCGCGCGTGATGAATTCGGAGCACAAGCCCCAGAGTTATTTGTTTCATTATCCAGTAAAATGCTGTGATAATAATAAAGATGATAAATACAACAAATAAAGGGCGTCGTTCAGTTAAATCATTGACGGTTCTCAGTAGAACGTTACCAGGTTCAGTTACTAAATCCCAACTGTTAAAGCGGCGAAATCTACCAAGATAAACTCCAACCGCACATAACGCGTGTGCGATTAATTCTGCCCAAACGACAAATTGTCTTGCTCCTAGACGTCTTAAGTAATAGCCTAGGTTAATCAAAGAGACAACATAAGCCTCAAAGCCACTTAGCATGGCAAATAGATGCACAGGGATGACAAACAGCGTAATTATCCACGGCGATATATTAGGGCGTATTCCACGAATGAGATGAATGATATCCGTGAGAACGTAAGGTGCGTTGGGTAAAAAAGCCACGAAAACAACAAAAATTATCCACCACACCAAAGAACGAGAGCGTGTTTTGCGGCGAAATAGCCAAAAGCTAAGCGCTAAAGGAATAAAAGCCAAAAACAAGTTCCACAGAATCCAGCCACTGTAGATTGCGTCAAACGCGCGTACTAGCTGCGTAGATAATTCGGTAAATACCCTAGCTGCAAAAATGTGATTCATCTTGGCGGCATTAGTCTTATCTTGTTTTCCCTAGATTAACCTCTATTTAATATCGTTCCACGAAACAAGATAGAGTTGCTAAGCAAAAATAAAGTCGCGTGCAAAACTAACGTTAGTAGAATCTTGGACGACGCCGATCGCATCATTGCCAAAGAATATTGCGGTATCAAGTGCAGCACTGCCAAACCAATTTCCTGATTGTAACGAGTATTGATTTGAAGTTCCCCTTACTTGAATATAGTCATTCCGCCAATCAAAATCGGTAATCCGAGCATAGCCATCTCCTCGGTAAAAGACATTAGAGGCTTCACCTAACACAAAGGTATCTGTACCTGTGCCTCCAGTCAAAACATCAACTTCTGTACTACCACCGTAGCCGATGAGAATATCCTTCCCTGCACCTCCTGTAAGCGTGTCATAACTACCGCCACCAAACAAATAATCATTGCCATTTCTACCAGAAAGATTATTGGCAACGTTATTACCGATGAGAGTATCGTTTCCTGCACCTCCGATCGCATTTTCAATTGTGACTCTGTAGGCGATCGCCAAGTTACCATTAGCTCGATTGCTACTGCTATTAGAGAAACGTCCAATCGAACTAAAGCTTCCAGGGTTAAGGTTAATCGTTGCAGCTAGAGATTGATTCGCAGCGCTAATAGTATCATTACCGCCAGCATCCCAGATTGTTTGTATAAAGGCTTGATTTGCATTCCATGAATAAGTGTTATTGCCAGGACGAGTGTTATTATTAGCACCGTAGAGATACTGGATTGCCGCAATGTCGTAAAGCATTGGTGTTTGAGGATGAATCCCACTACCTGGATGCTTAAAGTAGGACATCACCGTATACTTGGTGTTATCTTCTTGTGCGGGTAAGAAAGGACCTTGACTACCTCCTCCCCCTGCATTGTAGTTACCTGGATGTTTTAGCCCTAGTGCATGACCAATTTCATGAACCATGGTCAAAAATCCATAAGAGCTATTGGTTTGAGTGTAATTAGGATAGTAAGAATTATTTAGCCAAACATCTCCTCCCAAGGGATTGTTATCTGGAAGGTAGGCGTGAGCGCTTTTAGTATCTCCTAAGTTTGCTGTACCAAACCGAATTGTTCCCCCTGCACCTGCATTAGATACTTCAACAAATCTGAGTCCTGAAATCTCGCTGAAAAGTTGTAAGGCTCTTCGTGCTGCATTTGCTTGCGTTGCATTAAAAGGAACAAAGTTGTTGCGCTCTGAATTATTCCAGGGATAATAGCTTGGTACTGATGTCATGAAGCTATAACTTATCGTCGAACCAACCCAGTAATTCGCTGGAGTAGGTAGTAGTGCATCGATGTAGTAAACCCCTGTGTTTGCTTGGGGTGTTAATCCTCCGTTTGCTGAGGCTGCGGTTTGAAAGTTTAAACTATCGTTATTGAAGTCGCTAGCAAAACCACAGCACGCTGAACAACCACAACGCTGTGGTTGAGTTGATAATTGTGATGTTGGTGGATCGTTACCAATCCACCCAAAACTTTGCCCTAAGTCAAACGTCTTTGCATTACTTATCGCTGAAGCTATTTTTTCAGTGCTAACAAGCTTGTTGCTTTCAATGTCTGGCAGTATAAAAGGAAGTTCCTTTTCTTTAACCGAATCGACAAAACCGTTTGAAATAATTTGCTGAAGCGATTCATCGGCAGTTTCTACTAACGATGACGCTACTGATGTAAATTCTGTAAGAGTGGGCACAATTTTTAGTAGAGTGTCGCTAGCAAATTCGCTGTAATTTAAAAGGCTATCTTGGCTTAAATCATAGTCATCAGAAATTAGATCGCGATATTCTGTAACTTTTGAAACAGTTATCATAATTTTGTCAGTGGAAGTTATGTATAAGTGTTTATTAAGTCGCGTCGGGCTGTAACCTAGCTTGTATAAGCTCAGAATAAATGAGTGACTTTTGCAGCGTATTGCCTTTTTATGCAAATTTATTGACCAACAAAGTTAATTTTTCTTGTTCACGTACAGCGAGATTGCAAAAAGTTATACTCGCCACACCGATTGGTTAAGCGTTCATAGCCATAAATAATGACGCATTAGCAATTAGCAACTCTAAATAGAGACTCATAATTCAAACTGTTTTTGTGAATAACAACTTTGAGTAGCAGTGTTTTCAGCTACAGTATGTGCGCTGCTAGTAGTCAAAAATGGTGATTTAGACAACAGTAAGTTACTTTCGCTTGCTACTGGGGAATTGCGATTAAGATATGAAACCTCGGATCATTGTCTGCGGCTTAGAACGCACGGGCTACAAAATTTTTTGTTTGCTTAGACAACAAGGAGCAAGTGTCGTTGGAATTCATCACCAGCCGATTCCCAAAGAAGAAACGATCGTTGTTGGCGATCTGCAAGCAGCGGCGACTTTACAAGCGGCAAGTATTGAAACGGCGCAAACACTGGTACTGGCAAACAGTGATGATGCGCTGAATTTAGCAATTCTCATTCAAGCGCGAGTCCTCAATCCTCGAATTCGGATTATCAATCGTTTATTTAATGCCAACTTAGGCGATCGCCTCGACCATACTCTACCGGATCACGTTAGCATGAGTGTTTCGGGTTTAGCCGCACCGGTATTTTACTTTGCTGCCTTGGGAAATCGAGCGATCGGGCAACTCAAACTCTTTAATCAAACATGGCCGATTCAAGAAGAATATATTCACGAAAATCATCCTTGGCGCGGGCGACTATTGAGCGATTTATGGGACGATCGCGCGCGGATGTTGATTTATTATCTCCCTGTACAAGGTGAAATCGATCTAGTTTGTGCGGTCAGTTCAGGACAACAGTTGCAAGTTGGCGATCGCCTGATCGTCGGTACGCAACCGAGTATCCGAACAATGCGTAAATCAGCGCTTTCTAAACTGCTAAAAGTCGTCACTAACCTACGTCAATTTCGCCAACATGGGCAATCGTTAATGGTTGTGACGTTAGTTCTGCTTATAACTATTTTTACTGCAACGCTCACTTATATCTGTTTTGATTTAAATACTTCACTGATTGATGCTTTATATTTTTCGGTTGGCATGATCACAGGTGCTGGCGGTAAAGAAGAAGTGGTCGAAAAAGCGCCAGACAGCATCAAAGTCTTTACCGCCTTCATGATGTTAATTGGCGCAGGTATTATCGGAATTTGCTATGCACTACTCAACGATTTTGTTTTAGGAACCCGCTTCAAACAGTTTTGGGATGCGGCACGAGTTCCTCAACGCCATCATTACATTGTTTGTGGATTAGGTGGCATTGGCGTGCAAGTTGTTCAACAATTCCATGCAAGCGGACATGAAGTCGTTGTCATTGAACGCGATTCTAATAATAGATTTCTTAATACTGCGCGTGGTTTAGGCATCCCAGTGATTCAAGGTGATGCAAGTTTACCCGAAACATTACAAGCCGCGAATCTCAAATCAGCAAGTGCTTTATTGATTGTGACAAGTAACGATGCGGTTAATTTAGAAATTGCGCTGAATGCCAAAACATTAACGCCGAGTATTCCTGCGATCGTCCGCTACGAACATCCAGATTTTGCGCACATGGCACAACAAGTTTTTGAATTCGAGGCGGTGCTAAGCCCTGCTGAACTTGCCGCCCCAGCTTTTGCCGCCGCTGCGCTGGGCGGAAGGATTTTAGGTAATGGCATCACTGCTGATAGTCTTTGGGTTGCTTTGGCAACTTTAATCACTCCTTCACACCCTTTTTGCGGTCAGCGCGTTAAAGAAACCGCAATGCAATCTGATTTTGTGCCACTGTATATCGAAACGAATTGCCAAACGATCCACGGTTGGGATTTACTAGGGACGTATTTAAGTGCAGGCGATGTCTTGTATCTAACTATGCCTGCAAATCGGTTAGATCATTTGTGGCGGGCTGTACCTTCTCAGATTATGGTGAGTTGAGCGGGTTTTGACAATCAACTACTTGGAATGCGGTAAACACGAAATACCGATGACTGCAAGGATAATCAAGCTACCTCCGAAGCCTTGTGAAACTAAAAGTCGCTCTCCTAATATGAAGTAAGCGCCGATCGCACCGAACACAGGAGTTAGTGTCAGGTAAAGTGACAGTCTACTGGCGGGAAGATAGCGTACCGCAGCCAGGTAAAGGAGAAACGCTAATCCATAGCCAAATGCGCCTGAGGCGATCGCAATCACTAAATTTCCCCACATAGCAGGTGTAAATTCAAAAGACTCAAAACCTAACCACAATGCGCCAACAAGCATCATGATAAACAGAATAAGTGCGACAGATTGTTGAATTGCGGCTAAGACTACTGGATGTAAGCGTTGGACTGAACGCGCTGCTGTGATTGCATAAAGTGAAGCAAACAAAACACTGAGACAGACAAGAAGATCTCCCCAAATTGAACCTGAGGTAATTGAAGTTCCATCAGGAGTCACAATAAAAGAAACCCCAACACAGGCTAACAATCCTAATCCAACAAAAGCAAGATTGAAGTGTTCGCGCAGAATCAACCACGATAGCGCCATTGTGATCGCTGGTTCCGTTGTACTGATGAACGTTGCATTACTAGCTGTTGTCAGCGCTAGCCCAAACATCCCGAAAATGTATGATAACCCAGGTTCAAGTAGCCCTGCTAAGCTCAATTTGAGTGTCGTCCAACGCAAAGGAACTTGAATACCTTGGAAGATAACGATTGTCCAGAAGAAAATCACACTTGAAGCTGTTTGAATGCATAGCAAAGTAAATGGTGGTATTTGTTCTAAAGCACCTTTCGTTAGCACGATGGTTAAACCATAAATTGCCGCAGCTAATATGATTAAGTACGTTCCTTCGGGAAGATTAAATGAGCGTTTGCTACTCCACAACGATTCAGTCATAAAATGTTTCAAGATTTATATTTAGCAAGATCTGTGTCGTTTATTGAGAGCTAAACAACAAAACTCAAGAAGACTTGAAGGCAATATGCTTTCATTGCTTTAAGCACCGCTTATACAAAGAACTGTTGCAATATTACCCACGTTCGCACGCAGTAATACCGTTTCACTTTAAATTTGCTACAAATGGGTAGCAGAGGAAGTAGAGGAGCCAGTTGCGTGCGGAGGTGTCCTCCGTTGAGGAGCCACTCTCGTGCGGGGGTTCCCCCGTTGAGAGAAGTGGCGTCAAACTGGCGTGGGCAGAGGGAGAAATTAACTGTAGTTCTTATTTAGTGAAATGGTATAAGCACAAACAGAAGTATTAAATTCAACGCTTCCAAGCCCAAAATACCTAATAGGAGTTACCTAGCTGTGACACTTATTTGCAATAGGCACAGGCTCTACTGTATACAGAACTACCCTAGATAAACCAGTAATATGAATTAAAGTAAAATTTTTTGAACTTAAGAACATACATTCAAATTTTTCTCAATAGCGATCGCGCTTCGCTCATCGAGTCAAAATTTTGATTTTTGATAACTTCTCTAATAGTACATTACACCTTTGTTCTCTCGCAAGTGTTGCCTTCAGGCTGCTTCCATTTCGGCAATACACTGGTGTAATAAATATTGCATCTTATCAGCATCGGCGTGGTGTTTGCGTCCGTGACCTGGTAATACCCACTCAAAAGCGTATTTCGTCAACTTCCGCATCGATTGAATTTGTTCTGACCAAGAATACCAGCAGACATCGCGCCAAGCAACGAGCGAATGACGATTATCTGACCAAGCTAGGTGATCTCCAGTAAAGAGGAACTGTTTGTGGAGCAAAACTGTATGACCTCTCGTATGTCCAGGTACAGGAATGATGAGTAAGTCTGAGGCGAGTTGAAATGGTTCTGAACCTGTTAGTTGAATTTCTACACTGCGAGTATTCGAGGTGACATCATCATGATGCAAAATGCGATCGCATTCTAAATGCTCGTGGTACTTCTGATGATCGGCGACATCATCTTTATGCGTTAGGTACAAATAGCGAATTCCTCCTAATTTCTCGATTTGCTTTACCAACGGTGGTGTAAACCGAGGTGAATCGACCATCACATTACCTTCGGGACGGACAATCAAGTAACTTGCTGCGCCATAAGAGTTTTCTGCATGATAGCCGCAGTGGTATACATTCTCCGCAACTCGAATCGGAAAACTTTGCTGCGCTTGTTTAATATCGTGGGGCTTCTCTACTGTTCCAATCGAACTTGTGGGACACGCTAAGAGTGCTTGTAGCGATCGCAGTCGCTCGATGTCATTGTCTGGCTGATGGTAAACTGCTGACTGTCCTCCAATACGACGAAATACCTCTGGAGTCATCCAACGACAAGTATCGCAATCGATACACGTGTTATCAACGTAAAAGTCTCCACTCACGTTTTGCGGGCGACGCTGATTTAGGTGAGCCATAATCTAACCTCTAGAATGCAGTGACACAGCATAGAAGTCACTGGCTATCTCTAGGCTAGCGCACTTGACATTGGTTCGCCTTTTTGCTATGGAACAAGGTCAGGAAACACTTCTTGTACCGCAGGATGAACGAGGCGATGATTTTGAACGTTTACACCCGCCGCTAAAGCCGGATTTGTTTTCACGGCTTGCATTCCTAAATTCGCCAATTGCACAACATAAGGTAAGGTACTATTATTTAAAGCTTGCGTTGCCGTCCATGGTACAGCCCCAGGCATATTGGGGACACCGTAATGAACGACTCCTGCTTCCACATACGTAGGCTTAGTGTGACTTGTCGCGCGTAACGTCTCGATACAACCACCTTGGTCAACCGCTACATCAACAATCACCGATCCTGGACCCATCCGCCCGACTAACTCGCGATTTACTAGAATCGGCGCGCGTCTCCCTGGAACTAAGACCGCACCAATGAGTAAATCCGCATCGGGAACAACAGCGTCAATTTGCGCAGAATTACTATAAAGCAACTCGACTCTAGAGCCAAAGATTGTTTCTAGGTAAGATAACCGCTCTACGTTCACATCTAAAATTTGGACAGTCGCACCCATTCCGACAGCAATTCGCGCCGCTTCAGTACCAACAACGCCACCACCTAAAATGACAACATGCGCAGGTCGAACACCAGGAACGCCGCCTAACAAAACCCCGCGCCCTCCTTGTTGACGTTCTAGAAACCGCGCGCCAAATTGTACTGATAAGCGCCCAGCAATAATACTCATCGGTGTGAGCAGTGGTAGCTTGTTTGTGCTATTTGTTACTTCTACCGTTTCATACGCGATCGCCGTCACGCCACAATCAATTAAATGCTCGGTTAAAGCGCGATCGGCGGCTAGATGCAAATAGGTAAATAATAATTGCCCTTTTTGGAGAAACCGATATTCTGGCTGAAGGGGTTCTTTGACTTTCACAACGAGTTCCCGATTCCAAGCCTCTTGTGTAGAAACAATTTCTGCTCCCACTTGACGATAGTCCTCATCGGTAAAACCCGCACCGACACCAGCTTGGGATTCTACAAAAATCTTATGACCATTCTCTTTGAGGACTCGCACACTACTCGGACTCAAGCCCACGCGAAATTCTTGATCCTTTGTTTCTTTGGGAACACCGATTTCCATTGGTTATCATCTTCTCATCTGTTTTTAGCTTAAGCGCGATCGCTTTCAGTGGCGACATATTGAGCTTCTAGCACTCACTCGAACCATACCTTGAGCCTACTTTTGTCAATTTTATCTGTACAATACAGTAAAGAAATGTAAAGAAAACGTAATTTTGGGTACAATCTAATTTGACTTCTGAATCAACTCTCCTAGCCAATCTATCTGAACGAGGTTTCACAAATGACAACTCAACCACAACCAACAACAACGCCCAATTTAGAGGAACCCAAGTTTGGATTTAACGAATACGCCGAACGTTTAAACGGTAGAGCAGCAATGATTGGCTTTTTACTCCTTATTGTCATTGAATACTTGACAGGTAAAGGAGTATTAGCTTGGCTTGGGCTAAAATAGAGTAAAAGACGCTTACGTCTAAGTTATCAGTACTAGTAGAAACAAAACCTACTTGACAGTGAACCTTAGAAAAATTAATTTTGCCATCTTCAGGAATGATGCAAATTAGATAAAGATACCTCCATCTTAGAAACGTAGGTCTTAAGATGATAGCTAAGCTCAAGTGTATTAATTTGTGATGAACGCAGCCATACCGAAATTGATAAAGTCTGCATACCGTAAAGAGCCGCTACCCAGTATATTGGTGACAATGGGAGCGGTAGATGCTGTTATTGGTGGATTAGGCGATCGCTGGTCTTTGTTTGCGTTTGGATTGGTAACTGTAGGAATAGCGATTGGCTTACGCTGGTGGTTGTTACAGCAGCGCCCTTATCCAACAGAATCAGTGAATACACCGCGTTACTTACCACCTAGTAGTAGTAGCTCGCATCAAGCACTACCCGTGTTAAAAGTGTCAAAGAAACGCCCTCGCCACTGAAAAAAATCAGAAGTAAACCTACAACTAGTTGCGAAACTCCTCAACAGACCAGTTTTGTGTGGGTCGCAATCAACTCAAGCTCCTGCTTCTGCTGATTCAACGAGTTTTTTCAACTTCATATAAGCTTCTTCTGGAGTAAGTGGCTCGGATTCATTTTCATTGGGAATGTAATATTGCCTGCTATCAGGGAAGTGCCGCACTACAAAACTAGAAATGATTCCTAGTTCCATTGCTCTTTCTCCCAGTCTGTCAGCTGCTTCTGCCAAGCTGTATTCATCATGAATTTTATACTCGCTCATATTTTTGACTGAATTATAAGAAAAGATTCATTAACTATATTATATATAAACAATAATTACTCTAAATAATAATAGTCAACTACACAAAATTATAGATACTACATTTATATATTACTCTGAATACTTTAGTGAGTGAACTTTTAGTTCTCAAATCTTATACGCAAAATATAACGATTGAAAAAATCGCTATAATTCACTATTTTAAATGGTAGGAACTGCTGATTATCAGAAGTAAAGATTATACTTTCACAATCAATCATTCATCTAGATTTTATAAACTCGAAATTGATTTTACTATAAAATATAGTTAAGTCGATAAAGTCAGCATTACTCGACGAACGAACATATTTTTTTGAAATTTTGGGGCTAGTTACTTAAGAAAAAAATAGCAATCTTTGAGAAATTTACGATTGATGATAAATAATCTTACTCAGGCGAAGTCTTAGGTCACAAAAAATCAAATGCTGATTTAAATCATCTTCCTAAAGAAGGGTTTTGGTGTTAGTCGCGTGCGTTCCTCAAAAATACAGAAATTATTTTGAGTATTTTTACATGCGCACTTTACTAGTAACCTCACCTTCGAGAAACTCAAATCTTGCACCAAGCCTTAGCAAATAAAATTCGCGGCTATAAGAACGAAGTCTGTCTGCGCAAACTGACGAGAAACTAAGGGTTTTGTCTGTCTGGCGGCGGTTTCAACCACCAAGTGCAAGATGTGAGAGAAAAATAGTTATTCTAAATTTTGTAACGCTTTCGCTACTTCAAACGACAAATCTCCACTTGGGAGAATGTCAAGCCACAAAAAATTATTTATCCTGCAAGCTAGATTACCATCACGGTTGGAGGCAGCGCGTGAATGTAGATAAATTTGCTAAACAAATCCACACACAAATAGAAAGCTTGTGTCGATTGAACAATGGAACAGAAATTCCAAAAGAAATGTTACCGATCGCGCTAACGAATCTGGGCATTATTTCTGAAGAGTTACAGGTAACGGTAGATGAGTTACAACGAAAGAATGAAGAATTGATAGCGACACGAACAGCACTAGAATTACAGCTTCGACGCTATCGAGAACTCTTTGATTTTGCTTCTGAGGGTTACATCATTACAGATAAATCGGGAAGGATCGAGGAAGCTAATCGGGCGGCGGCTAAACTGTTGAACGTATCGCAGCGCTTTTTAGTCGGCAAATCATTTCTGATGTTTGTTGTTGAAAACGACAGACAAGCACTTTATAGCAAGTTGATGCAACCGCAGCAGGTAGAAGAATCAATCGAGTGGACAGTGAATCTTTGCCCGCGTAATAGCGAACCATTAAAAGTCGCACTCACAATCGCGATCGCAATAGACAACGAAGGTAAGAAAAGCCGAATGCAAGTATGTATTCACCGGAGTCCAACTGCTGAAGATCAGCCTTTGATAGAGCCAATCGAAGAAAAAGTGAGTGATTTAACAGGCGATCGCCGTAAGTTTGTTTATTTGAAGGGCGAACTCATACCACTCAAACCGCAAATGATTTGGCAAGTCCACCAAGGAATTGTGAAACTAAGCACTTTGAGCGAAACTGGGGAAGAGGTAGTCGTTGGCTTAGCAGGACCTGGAATGCCATTTGGAGTCGAGCTAACTTCGCTGCATACGTATCAAGCTAGCGCGCTTTCCCAAGTTCAGTTACTCTGTTATTCTTTTAGCGAACTCGCCGCATCGCCGTTGCTAGCTGCAAATGTTTTACCGCGAATCAACCAAAGATTACAGCAGACCGAAGCTTTGTTAGCTATTTTTGGGCAAAGACGCGTTAAAGATCGTTTTGAGCAATTATTACAGCTACTAAAACACGAGGTTGGGCAACCAACTCCTCAAGGAACTCGTTTAAGCGTCCGGTTCACGCATCAAGAATTAGCCGAAGCTTGTTCAACAACCAGAGTCACAATCACGCGATTGTTAGGAAAACTGCAAGAACAGGGGAAGATTGCCATTGATGGCAACAATCACATTATTCTGAAAGAACAAAGTTTGTTTGATAGACTGCCGGAAGAAGATGTTTACACAGTATAGTAGCAGTTATAGCAAGACGCATTCAGGTGAGAACAAGTCTATTGAGTAAATCTGTTACCTTGTAAGGCTTTTAATGAAGCTAACAGCTAACAGAAGAAATCGCTAACCGCTACAGTATCCATATTGACAAATAAAAAACCCCAGAAAGGGGTTTTGCAAGTGCTTAGGGACTAGTAAAAACGATTACCAATATGACTTAGAGGATGTACAGCAGTCCAAATAGGACAATCCAGACAACATCAACAAAGTGCCAATAGATTTCTGCTGCTTCTACACCAAAGTGTTTCTCACTTGAATAGTGACCCGCAACGCGCGATCGCCACAACACTGCCAAAATTGCAACGAGTCCAATAAATACGTGCAATCCATGGAAGCCAGTGAGAACATAAAACGCACTAGCGAATAAATTGGTCGTGAGACCAAACTCCAAATTACTGTATTCGTAAAGCTGTCCGGCTAAGAAGATTGCGCCCATCGCCGCAGTAATTGCTAACCACGTACGCATTCCAGACACGTCATTTTTTTTAATTGCTGTGTCCGCATTGTGAATCACAAAACTACTGGAAATTAGAATTATAGTATTGACTCCAGGTAGCAGCAGTTCTAAGTCTGGTGTTCCTTCTGGTGGCCATGATGGTAGCACCGAGCGAAAAGCCAAGTAAGCACCAAACATACCGAAAAAAATCATTCCTTCAGCAACTAGAAACATAATGAGTCCAGTAATGCGATGGTCTGGATGTTCTTCGTGATGCGCTGCGGCTTCAGTGTGGTGATAGTTAAGCGCTGTTTTTGCTGGGTCAATTGTTTGACTTTGCATGATTTCATTAAATAACAAATGTACGGGTAATGAATTGTGAGCGACTCATAATTATCCCTCACAATTCATCGAGTTACTTACGGTCTTCTGGGTTAGCAGCAACCTTCGGATCGGGATCAGCACGTAACGCTGAATTAGGACCAGCTGCTAAAGCAGGTTCTTTTTCATCTGAGAAGGGTACATTTTCCACTTCTTCATCGTCACCGTTACTCATACCGTAATCATAAGGTCCGGTTGCTAGAACAGGTAGTTTGTCAAAATTCTCGATGGCTGGTGGTGAAGTTGTCATCCACTCTAAGGTGAGTGCTTGCCAAGGGTTGTTACCTGCTTTCGGACCGTACATCCAACTCCAAATCGCGTTAATAATGAATGGAAAAGTAGAAACGGCAAGCAGATAAGAACCCATCGTGCAGATGAAATTGAGCGTTTCAAATTTAGGATCGTATACCGCAATTCGGCGGTTCATACCCATCATGCCCAACTTGTGCATCGGCAAGAAGGTCATATTTAAGCCCACGATAGTGAGTGCAAAGTGAACTTTACCCCAAAACTCATTGAGCATTCGCCCTGTCATTTTGGGAAACCAGTGGTATAGACCCGCAAAGATGCCTAAAACACTACCGCCAAAAAGAACGTAGTGCAGGTGAGCTACAACAAAATACGTATCATGAACGTGAATATCAAAGGGTACAGCAGCTAACATAACGCCGCTAATTCCACCGATTACAAACGTTCCGACAAAGCCCATGGCAAAGAGCATCGCACTATTCAAGCGTAACTTGCCACCCCAAACCGTAGCGACCCAGCTAAAAACTTTGATCCCTGTGGGTACAGCGATGATCATCGTTGTGATCATAAAGAACATCCGCAACCAACCAGGGATACCACTGGTAAACATATGGTGCGCCCAGACGATTAAGCCCAAGAAGCTAATTGCCAAACTCGAATAAGCGATCGCTTGATAACCAAAGACTGGTTTACGCGCGTGGACAGGCAAAACTTCGGAAATTAGCCCGAAGAAGGGCAAAATCATGATGTAAACCGCTGGGTGCGAATAAAACCAGAACATATGCTGGTAAACAATTGGATCGCCGCCACCAGTTGGATTAAAAAACGTTGTACCTGCGAGTAAATCGAATGCCAACAGAATTAACGCACCGGCGAGTACAGGAGTCGAAAGCAATGTAATTGCGGAAGTCGCAATCATTGACCAACAAAACAACGGCATTTGATTAACCGTCATTCCTGGGATGCGCATTTTCCAGATGGTCACTAGAAAGTTAATTGCGCCCAGAATTGATGAGGTTCCCAGCAACAGGACGCTCATAATCCAGATCGCTTCGCCTACCTGTCCCGTTACCAAACTTAACGGTGGATAGGACGTCCAACCCGCATCGGGGGCGTCACCAATCAATAAGCTGCTGATCAGTAATAGTCCAGCAGGTGGAATCATCCAAAAGGCAACCGCGTTCAAGCGTGGAAATGCCATATCCTTCGCCCCGATCATCAGGGGGATGAGATAATTCGCAAATCCAGCGCCTGCGGGTACGATCCACAGGAAAATCATAATCGTCGCGTGGAGCGTAAATAAGCTGTTGTAGACTTCTGGACTGACAAAATCTGTTTCTGGTGTTTTGAGTTCGGTTCGTACTAAGTCAGCTAAAACACCACCGATACAGTAAAAGATAAACGTTGTGACGAGGTATTGAATGCCGATGACTTTGTGATCGGTATTAAAGCTGAAGTAATCGCGCCATTTTCTTACCCCTGGTTCCTCACTTAGGGCAGAAATGTTAGCGCTTTCTTGTAGCTGTGCTTGTGTCATGACGAAAGAGGAAGTAGAAAGTAGGGAGTAGGGGGTATGATATTTAACCCCTAACACCTTTAATGATGAGTGTGATGGACTTGGTGGAGCATTTCTGGCTGAATGCCCAAATCACTAACGTAAGGAGCTAAAAATTCTGCGGGAGATAAATCTGCTGAATTAACTGCAACGAGCTGCTGCGAATCGAGACTGGCGACTTGTTGCTCTTGTTGCCATTGCTCAAATGCTTCTGGTGTCTCAATGACAAATTGCGTATTCATCGCACCGTGGTATGGACCGCAAAGTTCAGCACAGATTAGCTTATACTCACCTACAATTTTTGGTGTAAAGCGAATTTCTGACTGTCTACCAGGAATCGCATCTTGCTTTAGGCGTAATTCTGGTACCCAAAAAGCATGAATCACATCGTTTGCTGTCATGCTGATTTGAACTTCGCGCCCTACGGGAACGTGTAATTCACCTGTTGTAATTCCTGTATCGGGATAGGTGAAGATCCACGCGTACTGCAATCCTGTGACGTTAACCGTTAGTGCTGGGGGCGTTCCTTCTTTATCAGGGCTTGCACCAATTGTGGGAGAAACAACGCCAACACCTGGTGCATTTCTTCTTTGGGGGATTTGGTCAGCGTTGCGAACTGCTGCGGTTGCTGGGTCTTGCATTGCCGCATCAGATTTTTCCTGGTTGAGGTTAGTATCTGTGCTTGGCGGTGTATCACTCAGCGTTGCGGCGATCGCGGCTCCTGGCATTTTGACTGCTTGTTCTTCGATTGGGGCATCGTGGACGCCATGCGGACTAAACCCACCAATCGAGTTATAGACATCAAAGCTGTAAATTGCAATTCCAATAACAATAATAGCCGGTACTGCCGTCCATAAAATTTCTAGTGGAATATTGCCGAACACTGGTGGTCCATCAGAATCGTCACCAGGACGACGACGATAGCGAATCGCAGAGTAGATTAAGGCACCTTCCACAATGAGAAACAAACCTGTGGAGATGGTCAACATCGCATTGAATAGCCCATCTACTAACTCAGCTTCGTCTGATGCTGGGGTTGGCAATAGACCATGATTCTGACCGTACCAAAGGCTGACTGTGGTAACGACTATACCAACGAGTAAGGTCCAGATCGAGGATGGAATGTTCACGGTTTAGCTATTTAGTGACTTTACTTCTATTGTTAGCTCTGCTTATCTACCACGGTAGTGTAGGGACAAACTACCGTCGAGCCAAAAAACGTTTTTTTTACTAATTTCTTTGGGATCGCTTAATAAGGTTTCCCAAGCATCTTTCTCTAGTATGACCTGTGGCAGATGTTAAGCAATGTAAATTGTGTTACTTATTGACGTCATTGACATAAGCAAACTTTAACAAGTTGTCAATTGCAATTTTTATACGACATAGGATAATCATCAATCACAGTCAAAGCTCAATGTAGCTCATTTTCTGTCGGTAATGCGCTAGCGTGGAAATGAGCAGATAATCACAAAAACGTTAACTTTAATAGCTTTCAATCAGGCAGAAGGTATCGTTCATGACCGAATCCGTCCTGCATCAACAAACTGTAACGGGTGGTGAGCAGTCGCAGCCAAAAGAACGAATCCGGCGGCTCGTATGGAAAATTGCGATCGCGACCTTAATTTTGATGGCAATCGGTAGTGCCACCCGCGTAATGAATGCTGGGCTTGCTTGTCCCGATTGGCCTTTGTGCTACGGCGAGCTTGTCCCGACAAAACAAATGAATTTCCAAGTTTTTCTGGAGTGGTTTCATCGTTTGGACGCAGCCATGGTAGGTTTGGGTGCGATCGCCCTCGCGAGTTTGTCGTGGTGGAACCGTCGTGTATTACCGCAGTGGCTTCCTTGGGCAGCAACGTTTGCACTTGGTTTAGTTGTCTTCCAAGGCGTTCTCGGCGGACTAACTGTCACCGAACTATTGCGATTTGATATTGTCACAGCGCACTTAGGTACGGCACTGTTGTTTTTTATCACGCTACTGGCGATCGGCAGCACACTCGTTCGCTATCAAGGTACTGGTACAGCAGGAAACTTGCCTTGGATAGGTTTGATTGCTGCAATTGCCGTTTATCTACAAAGCTTGATGGGCGCATTAGTCGCATCGCGCTGGGCGCTGCATCAGTGTTTTGCGGGTAACGCCTTATGTAGCGTCATGTATAGTCATATCGGTGGTGTTATTCCGTCCACACTAGCAATTATTGCGGTTGTCTTTTTCGCGTGGCGAACTCCGGCATTGCATCCAGCTTTACGGCAACTTGCTAATATGGCAGGTGGCTTGCTCTTTTTACAAATCTTATTAGGGATAGCGACCTTCCGCTTGCACCTGCAAGTCGAGCCACTCACAGTAGCGCACCAAGTTGTCGGTGCTGTTTTGCTGGGATCGCTCGTTGTTTTTACCGTACTGGGCTTACGCGATCGCGCAACAAGCAGTATTGCCATCCCCACGACTGAACCATCAAATTTATAAAATTGCAGCCAACAGAAGCGCAAACAGCAATTTTGTTAACAAAGGCAATTTCTGCCTGTGCAAAATTTGCTTGCTCGTTGGCTGTGTGTTGTTTCAACAGTAAGGAACTGGTGCAAATATGATTGAGACGAGTGTCTCGCGCCATCATCAAAACTTTTTTCAAGTGATTCAAAGCTATTACCAGCTAACGAAGCCAAGAATTATTCCACTTTTACTCATTACAACGGCTGCGAGTATGTGGATTGCATCGCAGGGAAAAGTAGACCCTGTATTGCTCGTGGCAACCTTAAGCGGTGGAACTTTCGCAGCTGGCGCAGCACAAACAATTAACTGCATCTACGATCGTGACATCGATTATGACATGGAGCGCACTCGCCATCGTCCTCTACCATCAGGACGAGTCCAACCACGCGATGCACTGATTTTTGCGATCGCACTAGCAGTGATTTCTTTTACCTTACTTGCCGTATTTGCCAACTTGCTCAGCGCATTGTTAGCAATGTCAGGCATTGTTTTCTATGTCGGCATTTATACCCACTTACTCAAACGCCATACGACACAAAATATCGTGATTGGTGGTGCCGCAGGAGCCATTCCCGCGCTAGTCGGCTGGGCAGCGGTTACGGATTCATTAGGTTTACCTGCTTGGGTAATCTTTGCGATCGTATTTCTGTGGACTCCACCACATTTTTGGGCGCTAGCACTCATGATCCGCGATGACTATGCCAAAGTTGGAGTGCCTATGTTACCTGTAATTGCGGGCGATACAGCAACAACTCGGCAAATTTGGTTATATACGCTGATATTGATTCCTACTACGCTACTCCTTGTTTATCCGTTGCACGTATCAGGGATTGTCTACGCCGGTATCGCCTTGGTATTGGGGAGTATCTTTATTAAAAAAGCTTGGGCATTACTCCACGATCCGAGCAACCAACAACAAGCGCGATCGCTGTTTCTCTACTCGATTCTTTATATGATGCTACTTTGTGCGGGCATGGTGATCGATAGCTTGCCAATTACGCATCAAGTCACGACTGCTGTTATGGCATTTAGCGGACAATAATCAAAAGGTGGGCAAAAGCCCACCTTGAATTTTTGAATTTATAACAATCGCGATCTCAACCGCAATCAGGGCTTAAAATAGAAATGAGGATTGTATAGAATTGTATCTTTTTTCCAGCAGAGATATAACTTATGGCTCCTGCGGTTTTAATCGAAAATTTAAAGAAACGCTACGGCTCAACCGAAGCTGTTAAAGATATCTCCTTTCAAGTTGAACCAGGAGAAATCTTTGGAATCTTAGGTCCCAATGGCGCAGGAAAAACAACAACGCTACGCATTTTATGTACGCTTGCTAAACCTGATGCAGGGCACATTGCTGTATCAGGAATCTCAGTTGTAGACTCTCCTAGAGAAGCTAGAAAAAAATTAGGTTATGTCGCTCAGGAAGTCGCACTAGATAAAATACTTACCGGACGCGAATTATTGCAACTACAAGCAGCGCTGTATCATCTGCCCAAGGCAGCCGCCAAAGAAAGAATTGAGACTGTCATTAATCTACTAGGTTTAGAAGAATGGGCGGACAAGCGCACAGGAACGTATTCAGGAGGCATTCGCAAGCGTTTAGACCTTGCTGCGGGATTACTTCATGCCCCAGATGTCCTAGTTTTAGATGAACCTACAGCAGGACTTGATATCGAAAGTCGGTTTATCGTTTGGAATTTCTTGCGCCGCATTCGGGAAGCAGGGACAACAGTATTAATTACAAGTCATTATTTGGAAGAAATTGACGCTTTAGCAGACCGCGTTGCAATTATTGATCGCGGTAAGGTGATTGCGGTAGGAACTCCTTCAGAATTAAAAGATCGCGTCGGCGGCGATCGCATTACGCTCCGCATTCGCGAGTTTTCTCCAGAAGAAGAAGCGAGTAAAGCAAAGAACTTGCTCGAAAACTTACCTTTTGTGCAAGAAGTAATTATCAATAGCGCTCAAGGCAATTCGCTCAATTTAGTCGTTACGCCACAAAATAATGCCTTAAGCGCTGTTCAGCAATCGCTCAACTCCGCAGGTTTACCCATTTTTGGTATTGCCCAGTCGCGCCCTAGCTTAGATGATGTGTACCTAGCTGCGACGGGAAGAACATTAATGGATGCTGAACTTGCCGCAGCAGGAAGCCGCGATCTCAAGGCAGAACGCAAGCAGAATATGCGATGAAAACAGAGGTCAGAGGTCAGGGGTCAGGGTAGATTTTAAGAAAATGATGAATATATCTTGGAGCTTAAAGCTAAACGGCGATCGCGTACTTTTTCTCCGACCTCTGACCTCTGATCCCCGATCCCTAAATCCTTCTTCATAATCCTAAATCTAAAATTATTATGAGTCGTACTGTTACACCTCCAAAATCTGAAATCGACTGGCAGCAAGTAGCATCACCGCAAATTGATACTGGTGCTACCTCGATCTTGAATGAATTAGTTCAGGAGACATTAGCGCTAACACGTCGGCTGTTTATTCAGTTACAGCGACGTCCCTCAACGTTAATTGCTGGTATTATTCAGCCAGTGATGTGGCTTATCTTATTTGGCGCACTGTTTCAAAACGCACCGCAAGGATTGTTTGGCAATAGTCAAAGTTATGCGCAATTTCTAGGTGCTGGTGTGATTGTTTTTACTGCTTTTGCGGGTGCGCTCAATGCCGGATTACCAGTGATGTTTGACCGCGAGTTTGGCTTTCTCAATCGCTTGCTCGTCGCACCTCTGGCGTCTCGATTCTCGATTGTTTTAGCTTCAGCAATTTTTATTATTACTCAAAGTTTACTGCAAGCGGCTGTCATTGTTGCCGCAGCAGCGTTTCTAGGGGCTGGGCTACCTGATATTACAGGATTGGGTGTGATTACCTTAGTTGTCTTTTTACTGGCTTTAGGCGTTACTGCATTAAGCTTAGGCTTGGCTTTTGCGTTACCTGGTCATATTGAATTAATCGCTGTTATTTTCGTAACAAACTTGCCTTTACTTTTTGCAAGTACGGCGTTAGCGCCCCTGTCTTTTATGCCTAAGTGGTTGCAAGTTGTGGCAACGCTGAATCCTTTGAGTTATGCGATCGAACCGATTCGCTATCTTTATACTCACAGCGATTGGAACTTGAGTAGTATTGTTATGCAAGCACCTTGGGGAACAATTACTTTTGGTGGAGCGTTGCTAGTATTATTTGGTTTTAGCCTTGTTGCCTTACTTAGCATTCAACCACTATTACGTAAGTCACTTGCGTAAGATATAAGCATCAAAACAGTATTTACCCGATCAACATTATGAAACTACCCCGCATCTTGCTTACTCAAATCCTTTTAGGTACAGCCGCTGGAGTGATAACAACTTTTCTTCTACCTAGTGCAAGCTTGGCTCAAGTCACGAATAGTGCAGATCCCCAAGAGATTTTTAGAAGAGAACGCAACAACGATCCGTTTTCTAGTCAGAATACGAATGACTCTTTTGGTATGTTTGACCTCATTCACCGCGCTCAAATGGGAACCATGCGCGATCCTTACGAATACGCGAATGAGCAAAATCAGAATATCAATTCGGCAGCAGAGGCGTTTCGTGCGCGACAAAGACAATTAATGCAACAACCCAGCCAGCAGCAAGCTACTCCCGCTAATGCTCCATCACCGATAATCCGCTTGGATAATTAAATTCAGCAGCTTGGTAACGCATCCAAAAGTTTATAGTTTTCTTGCAAAAGAGCCACAAAGACATATCGTGCTTTGTGGCTAATTGTTTTTTAAAGTCCTAGTGCTGCTAGAACATCGCTAGCGTGAGTTGTCGTATTAACAGCACTATCTATATGAACGATCTTGCCATTAGGATCGATCACATAAGTGACGCGCTTAGCATAGCCGCCACCATCGACATCGTAAGCTTTGATAATTGAGCCATCAGTATCAGCCAGCAACGGAAAATTCAAGTTGTACTTCTGTGTAAACTGTTGGTGCGAAGCTTCGTCATCTTTACTCACACCCAAAACAACAATATCTTTGTTTTGATACTCGGTTCGAGCATCGCGAAAGCTGCAAGCTTGCTTCGTACAACCAGGGGTGTCGTCTTTAGGATAGAAGTATAAAACGACTGTTTTACCAGCAAAGTCAGATAGTGAAACAGTGTTGCCATTTGTATCTTTGGCAGTAAAGCTAGGAGCATCAGTACCAACGGCTAGAGTCATATGAGTATCTCGCTAAGATTTAATCGTTGAGCTAATTACTATGGTTATTCTACCGTCAACTTCTGTTTAAAGCTTTTGGCGATCGCTTGCCGCTGAATTACGGCGGTAAGTTTGGTGTGTTTAACTGCGAATTTATTTACTTTAAGTTGGGCACATCTTGTTAAATGAAATACATTACTAAAAATACATAGCTATATAAATTAACCGTTAAAATACTGAGATAAACTTGGGCAAAGGAATTCTTGATGGTTAAGTTTGTAACTAGCTGAAGGGTGAAATTACATAACTAAAGTATAGTTTAGTTTTGGTTATACTAAACACATACCACAGGCGCAAGTGGAGGTGAGTTGGGAACAGTCTTAAGTCTGGCGAATAAATTTTGTTAGACGTCGATATTTTTGTGTTGCTCATGAATTACTCTGCTGCAAAAAGTCAACATATTTTTTTAGCAGAAGCGTTGTTACCCACAGGGATCGTAACTGCGGGCTTTCTGACGTGGCAATTTGATCCTGAAGGATATGGTCTATTTACACTTGCTGCAACACTGATTGCTTGGGTTGAGTGGAGTGTGACCTCCTCAATGCTTTATGCTCCTGAAGTTGAAGTTTACCACGCACACAAATTATCATTGCGGTCATTTTGGCATCAACACTTCAATTATGGACATGGCACTTTTTGTTTCCACCAAGCACGCTCTCGGCGTAATGTAGAACGAATTAAAGTTAAATTACTCTCATTTTATTTCAATTTGGTGCGATATCCGTTATTAATGCGATCGCAACATTCTGTACTATTAACTCAAATAGCAAACATTGCTGTTTTTTTTGTGAAAAATCTCATCAAAAATACAAACTCACCGCTTCACAAAACCTAGCATAACCTTTGATTTTAAAAGACTTATCTCAGTATTAAAAAATATTTTTTATTCCTCTCGCCGAGAACCTATCTTTACCTATTGACTTGTCTTCTGATTTTGGTATTCTCAACCGTGAGATGTGGCTAGATGAACTTCAAGCATGGCTGATTGCTAGAGACAGCACATCTGTATAAGTAGAATCTAGAAGATGAAGATTAACTATCTACTATTTAAAATACTGTAGCTCGTATTAGTAAGTTATTGCACGATATCAAAAAGGTTGATATCGTAAGGAGAAATAAAAACCATTATCTTGTAGGGAGTTTCCTTGATTGTGGACTGCAATTAAAGGAATACCATAATCAAGGCGCAGCGCTAGACTTGGGCTAACTAACCAGCGTAAGCCCAACCCTAAACCAGCAAGTGTTGTAGGATCGGGATTGGGAAAGCGATTATTCCAAGCTGTACCGAGTTCAAAAAAAGGTGCAATTTGCAATCTATTCGGATCGGATGTTAGTGGAAAACGAACTTCTACTGAACCTAAAATTGCATTGTCTGCAACTATCTCATTTTGACCATAGCCTCGGACAGTATCTACTCCACCAAGACCGAATCTTTCTAGTGATAGTAAGGAGTCTGGTGTCAACTGTGCATCAATTCGAGATAGTAAAACAATTCTAGGTGATAATTGCTGCACCCATTGAAATTGTCCTAGCCAGCTAAAAAATCTGCCATCCGTACCAGTATCATTAATTGTTGCATCAAATGCATCGATGCCAAAACTGAATTGCGATCGCGCGGCTAAGACTCGTGTTGTCCCACGGTCTACCCAGTCTTGCGTAAAGCGTACTACACTCACTCTAGACTCTCCATTATCAGGACCTTCGGTAAAGGAAAACGACCTACCGTCTAAAAACGTGCGACTGCGACGGAGATCGAATGCTAAGGACAATCCAAATTCGCTTGTGGGAGTTTGTGAGATTGGTTGACGAAATGACAGCGATAAGGTGCGAGTATCACTTGTAATGTTAAACTCGCGAAAATCATCTTCAATAATGCGGCTGTCGCTGTTACCGTAGCGCACGGTAAGTGTAGCATTACTTGCATCAACAGGAAAAACGTAGTTAATATCGTAAATGTTGAGTCCTTCAGTAATTCCGTATTCTGCACTCAAGCGATCGCCAAATCCTAATAAATTATTGTGCGTTGCAAAGACGCTGGCTTGTAGCGAACCAATGCTAGACGACTGACGATTATCTGTTGTCAAGCCAGCGGTGAAGGGAGGGGCTTCTTGCAGACTGACTTGCAAAACATTGCGTCCAGCAGTACTTCCTGCGGTTAATTCTGCATTGACTTGACGAATTAACGGATCGATTTGCAATAGTTGTAATGCGCGTTCTAGGCGTTGCTGGTTGACGGGTGGTTTAGTTGCAATTTCTAAACGCGATCGCACGTATTCTGAACGCAACCTTTGTAATCCATCTATATCAATACGTTCAAGTTCGCCTTCAACGACTTGGATTGTGACAGTACCGCTAGTAATATCTTGATTGACAGGCAAAAATGCACCAGAGGTGACATAGCCATTATTGATATATAGCTGAGTAATATCGGTACGCAGTTTAATTAAATCTTCAAAAGTGACTTCACGGTTCGTAAAAGCTTCAGTTAATTCAGTAATTTCGTTTTGTAAAACTGTGCTTCCTAGGACTTCCACTTGCTTAACAACAAAGCGATCGTCTGTTGGAGGAGGAACTTCTGGTGATGGAGTTGGCGGAACTTCAAGCCTAGGTACAGGTGCGGGTAATTGTGGTGGTGGAGTTTGTGGTAATGGTGATGGTTGCGGAATTGTGCGTTCGATGGTTTCTGGGGTATCGGGCGGAAGCGTGACTCCTGATGGCGGAGATTGTGCTGAGACACTTTTGGTAATGAGAATGGGGATAATGCTTAAGGCGATCACTATTCCTTTCTCAGTTTGCAGTGTACCGAGATTAATATTCATTTATGAAATTTTATCAGTAATTTTGCTGAATTTATATTGTTTTAAGTATAATTTATACACTAAAATACCCTGCGAAAGATGTTCACTTTTATACTTTTTAACAAAAAGTGACGAGAGATTAGGAACACTCGCGACTTAGAATCAGTTGCCCGTTACTCAAGCGGTATGCGCCTTGCGGTTCGACAATTGGATCGCCTAGTTGCCATGTACGAGAACTTGCATCAGGTATCGAACGCACGCTACCAGTAGAATATGTAGAAGCAGCTTGCTCTCCTGGACGAGTTGGCAAACCGCCAGTGCCTGTAATGAGGAAATTACCTGCTTGGTTGCGACTACGTACTACACAACTATTTGCTACTATAGTTTCAGTATTGATGATGTTTGCAGGTAATTCTATCAGGCTATTTTGGATAAAACTAACATCGGGAATATTAACAACTCCAGCTACTGCACCAGTAGCATTAATATCAACGCGGTTATTACCATCTAGGGTATTAGGATTGCTATTAACTGCGGCTGGTTGAAAGTTTTCACCAAAGAATACAGGAGTATTAAGAGCAATATTACCACCGCGACCGTCTTGGGCAAACGCGAGAATATCGCTGTCATCGAACGCGAGGATTGAGTTAGCAGTTAGGGTGATGTTACCACCGCCACCAGTACCACTAGCTACATTGGTTTGAATGTCACTGTCACCACGTAGACGGATGCCTTGAGCAGAAATAGCGATCGCACCACCGGAAGCTTGATTAGCAAAAGTCAGAATGTCACTGTTAGTAGACTCAATAAAACCATCTGCATTGATAGTGATACTTCCTGCATTTCCCTGCTGTTGAGAACTCGCATTAATTTGAGCGCGATCGCTTAATCTCACTGATCCAGCTTGAATATCAATGTTTCCACCCTGACCATTTCCAGAAGTTGAAGCGGATACTTCTGCTTGGTTGAGTACATTCAACTGTCCGGTTGTAATTAAAATATCTCCTGCATTACCATCATTAATTGTTCGGGCTGACAAGCGACTGCGATCGCCAGTCATTGAAGTTCCACTCACTTCCAAAAGCTCGGATGCAGTAATACTCAGTGTTCCTCCTGAGTTCTCACCTAGGGTAGTGGTTGTTACCTCTGCTCCATCGCGAACAATTAATTGATTTGTTTGAATTGTTAAATCTCCTGCCGAGTTATCACTTGTGCTAGCAGCCTCGGTAGTTATTCGGCTAGGTAGAAAGATTAATTCGGTCGGTTCAATATTACCAGAAGTACCAGAAATAAAATCTGCTATGCCATCTAAAACTTCTGCACCTGTATTCCATAGCCCACCAATGACTTCTACAGTATCAGCATTAACGATACGCAAATCACCTGCCTGCCCTAACCCAAAGGAAGAAGTTGCGATACCTGCGCCATCTCGAATACTCAACTTTTGAGTTGCGATCGTCAGGTCGCCAGCGTCGCCGCCAAAGATAGACACACTACCCAAACCTCCAAATCCAATTAAGTCTACTGAGTTAGAGGCATTAATAACCATGCTACCGCCTTGTCCTGGTCCTTCAGTAGCAGCTGTTGCTTCACCACCTTGAACGGTTAACCTTTGAGTTGTAATATCCATATTGCCAGCATTTCCCGCTCCACCAGTTCGAGTCCGTAGATAACCATTTACTAGTTGTACAGACTCAGAAGCATTAATGCTCAAGTCGCCAGCGTTCCCCGCACCAAACGTTTGAGTGGAGATTTCTGCTCCATCTAGTACACTAAGTTGCCTAGTAGTGATTTGGATGTTCTCTCCCGCTGCTTGAGAAAAAGGTATAGGAATACCAAATAGGCGACCTGTTTCAGCAACTATACTACTGAAATACTGACCATCTGAGGCTTCTCCAATAACTTCAACTGAATCAGAAGCTTCTATCGTCACATTCCCACTTTTCCCATTTCCAAATAGACCTGCACTAGAAGACGATATCGTTGCTCCGTCTCGAATGCTCAACTGTCGAGTTTGAATTGTTAAGTTTCCCGCATCTCCACCACCAAAAGTTGCAGTCAAAAGACCACTGGGTTCTCCATCTTCTGTCGTATCTACACCAAAGAGATTGATCGATTCAGAAGCTTTAACAGTAAGATTTCCGCTTTGCCCAATGCCATAAGTTGCAGCACTAATTTGTGCGCCATCTCCAATAATTAAGCGGTTGGCTTCAATTAGTAAGTTACCCGCATTTCCTGAGGCTTCAAAGTCAACTTCAGAAGAGATGTTTGTTTCTCCGCCAGATATGCTCAGTTGTTCAGTCCTAACAGTTAAAGCTCCTCCGGTTCCACTTGCGCTAGAACCCTCTGGTCCGGTAAAAAGACCCGTTGGTTTGTCGTCAATTAATGTATCAAAAATGTCAATCGATTGAGTAGCATTAACTGTCAGACTTCCGCCTGAACTTGTGCTGAAAGTACCAGCCTGTATTTGTGCGCCATCACTGACCATTAAGCGATTAGTTTCAATAAGTACATCTCCCCCAGTTCCACTACCTATAGGAGTAACTTGAGAAGCTATTTTGCTAACAGAAAAATTGTCATCAGATGATACACCAGTCACTTCTACAAATTCTGAAGCACGAATAATGACATCTCCGGCATTTCCTATACTAAAGGTAGAAGCTCTAATTTGCGCTCCGTTGGTGAGGCTTACTTGTCTAGCATCAATTGTTACAGTTCCAGCATTTCCCAAACTTCCTGTATCTGATGTAATATCGCCACCTGTACGGAAACCCCCAGGAAAGAGATCGCCGACAAAAAGTGCCGTACCAGTAACTGTCAACTCTCCAGTTTTGATAGTAATATCTCCACCATTACCTGAAACTAAGGGAGAGCCAAACTGAGAAGGTCCTAAGCCTACAATCGTACCAATGTTTCCACCATCTATACGAACAGAGTCATTTGCTTGAATGAAAATATTACCTCCGTCTTCAGTTCCAGTAGTCAATGCTGAAATTCCTGAAAATTCCTGCATTAGCAGTCGATTTCCCTGAATGTGAATATCACCTCCGCTACCATTGGCAAAAATAGAAGCAAAAGGAGCAAGCTGAATCTCATCAGCAATCAAGCTAATGTTGCCAGCTTTATTCATATCAGAAGAGGAGTCGATAGAGGCGTTTTGGTTGAGAAAAATACTACCTCGGGAATCAAGTACTACTGCGCTACCATTGCCACCAAATCCACGCGCATCAATTCCAAGTGATTGAAACTCTACTCCTATTCTAGAAATTCCTTTCCCAGTAATCTCAATATTTGCAGATGTTAGAGAAAGGTTAGGTTGATACTGATTGGTCAGATAAACAACACCATTTGGAGGCTCGATGATGATATTTCCAATCGAGATATCAGCACTGGAGGGATTTATATCGTATGCTCCACCAAAAAACAAGCCAGAACCAATCACGGCAATTCCATCTGGACTACTCACTATCGCAGGATCAACTCCGGCGCGAATATCAAGTGTTGGGCGATCGCTCCCATCAATAGGTAAAACTGTGCCATCAGACAGCGTAACGTCCTCAGCAATTGCGGTCGATGGCGTGTCTGCATCGATAATATAAACTGTACCAGGAACAAATACAGAACCTCCAGCCAAAATATGTAATGAAGCTCCAAAATAGTTATTAAAAAATAAATCTCCGGCAACAAAAATAATTGGATCGTAAGGACTGTACCAATCTCCCAAACTTCCATCAAGCTGCTCAATCCGAAAATTCCCGCCACTCCAAAAATGAGCATCGCCTCCAACCGTATTTGCACGCAGCACTAAGTCTTTACCAGCAAAAAGTCCACTATTAGGGTTATTTAAGGCAAAAATGTCAATCGCTTGTCCTTGAACAAGTAATTTCTCACCCGCTGCTGCAATGAAAGGATTTGCTACACTATCCCTGACTTGCACTGTATCGTTTGCTTGCAGTGTCAAATTCTCTCCTGCTAAAAGCTGACCTTGAAGATTCAGATTGTCTGCTGATAGAGTAAGGTTCTTACCTACGGCTAAATTGCCTGTATTGATAATATTCCCTGGATCGCTAGCTACTTGATTAAAAAATAGCGCTCCTGGAGTTATTGCAAGTAAATGACTCTGCTGTGGTTCCGTTGCATTAAAATATCCACTGTCACCAAGTTGAATTCGATCTGCGGTTGAGGCAACAAATGAGCCTTGAATGTCTAGACTAGCACCTTGTCCAAAAATAATACCATTGGGATTCATTAAAAATAGGTTGGCATTGCCTAAAACACCAAGCGTACCCAGAATGTTAGAAGGATTGTCTCCAGTAACTCGACTGAGAATGTTGTCAATTCCCGCAGGATTACTAAAGTAAGCGCCTCTTCCTGCATCAATATTAAATTCTTGAAAACTGTGAAATAGGTTAGCTCCTCGAATTGCACCACCATCAATGCGATTGCTCGAAATCCCATTAATCACAACGTTGGGTGTCACTACCGAGTTTTCACTACTAAGCGTAGTATCTGGGGTAATCTGGGCTTGGACGCAAGTTTGTGAAAGGGCGATCGCTCCTATGATTACCGTGAGCACTAGCTGCAATCCACTCAAACCAAGTTTGCTGTTATTCATTACGGGTATATTGCCTCAACAAACCAATTACTCGGATCTGGGTTGGGGATAATTTGAACCAAATTATACTTGTATCCATATTTACCAAAAATAAATATTTCCTTAAGAGCGATCGTTAGTTCTAACAGATATTACTCCTGGGCATCTTCACTTTGATCGCTGTCTCGAACTACAAAAAGATTAATAAACTTAACAAGATTGATATGTACTTCTAGTACTGGTACTTACGCTACAGAGCCGAATAGAGCAGGATTCTCTTTTCACTTGAAGCGACAGCATGACTATCTGCGGATTCTGGCGCATTCATTCTATTTGAAGTAAGTATTGCACAAAATATCAATCAAGCTGGCACTAAATTCCAATATTTTAACTGACGATTTTTGTATCCTACTTAGTAGGCGAAAAAAAGCTTGAAAAAATATCAATTAATAGCTACTTACATCTTCAAATATTAGATAGTTTCGTAGTTTCAACTCAAGCAGCTAATAATTTTTCTGTAGTTTTTTAGTGGTAAAGTTAAACTTATGTTTACTCACAACAGATGGCTAAAGCTATTGGTTACAGCATTTGTATTTTCACCTACCATAACTGTAAGTACTCCCTCAGTCTTAGCTAAATCTCTTCAACAAGAAACTACTTCAATATCACAAACAGAACTCAAAACAGAATCACTTGTTGCTCAAAACATTTGTTCAACTACAGACACAAATATTCGTTTTATTAACTATGGCTACACAGTTTTTGTTCGTAGAAGAGATGGTGTAACTGTTCACTTACAAAGAGATTCTAAAAACTACAGGCATTCTGTACATGTTTGGATTAATAGCCAGTATGCCGGAGTTCATCCAATTCCTATCAGTTTATCTTATCCAGATCTAACGGTCATTCTTGTCCAAAGACTCATGACAGAAATCTGGATGGGACAAGTCAGACTAGTACCCAAAATTGTTCCTGTTGTTAGATATTGTCCAAGTATTTGGAATAAATCTGATATTTGACCAAATGAATTCGTAATAAGTTAGTGATTATGTGTATGAAAAAGTATCTAAACATAGTGGTATTATTGCCTATTACTTCACTCACAATATCTTTATTTACAGATTTTATAAAACCTCGGAATGTTAACGCACAATCTTCTTTTCAAGAAGAGTTTTTTATAAATAAATCTACAAAGAGGGAGAATATTAACTTTAGTTATTCTCACAATCCACACAACACTAATGTATCAGTGCTAGCTAGCTCTTCTGGTAGTAATATTACACCAATGACAGTTCCTGGGGGTCGAGCATTTATTTATAGTCTCTCTACAGTAGGAACAACTTATTCTGGTAATACAAATTTTCCTACTCAAAACACATCCTACACACCTGCTTTTAATTTTAGACTTCCTGGAGCATTAGTAATTGAGTCAACACTAGCGGCTCAAAATACTGATAGAAGAAATGGAGTAAATCCAAGAGAAGTTGGGCTTTTTATTGGTAACAATGATGCTTTAACTACAGCAGGGTCATTGCGTTATGGTACTCATACTTGGGTTCATTGGTACTGGGGAAGCAGAATACTTGGTCGTCCTGCCCTAGATACAGCTTTTGTTAGCTTAAATAATATAACTAGCACTTTAAATGTTAGGGTAGATCCGCAATGGGCACGCAATGATACTACTAATCTTTTTTCTTGGAGAAGTAGTCTTTTCAGTACTCCTAGGCAAATTATAGCAGGAGATGTTGTTATCAGATTTATAAATGGAGGACGTAATGTGACTGGTAGTGCTACATTCTTTGGTAATGGTTATATAGAACCAGGTGCTTATGCTTATGTTGTAAATTTCACAGGAACACTCGCAAGATAAATCAGCCTTGTTGAGCGAATTAAAATTATATTTATCTAGTCATTTTTGCAAGTGTTACCATAAAAAAATCAGATGTAGTAGGATAAAGAATTTCCAGCTACGTCTTTATTAATTGAGTTAATATAACTTATAACTAATAACTTAGTTAACTAGAACATGAAGAAATTATTTTTTTAGCATTTAAGTCAATAGCAGCGTTAGAATTTTGAGTTAAGATAAATACATTAGGTGTTATGGGCTGCTGCGTTACAGGGCAGTTTTCACCAGGGGTGATTTCGGTGTAGTGGATCAGCCATTGAGGAGTTTCGGAATCTGTTAGTTGCTCAATGCGGTCGATTTGAATGCTATATCCTCCAGTTGGTCGAGAACCAATACTTAAGCCAATAACCATTTGTTTCTTAAAGTCAACAGAAGGAACAGGAGGTTTTTGTTCGTTTAAGTTGACATCTAAAAAAGAGAATTTGCTCCAAAAATTATTCCACTCTTGCTGACTTCTAAAAATAACAATTTTCGGTTCAGGTTCAAATCCTGCTACTAAAGGGTTGTAACCAACATCAATTAATTCAAAATCGATAGAATTATTCATATGACTAATTTGTAGTGTAGAAGGTTGAGAAGATATGAAGCGAGAAGCATTAGATTGCATGAAAAAAAGGCAACTTGTAGTAAGTGCGATCGCTATTCCCAATCTCAACATTTTTACAAGCCTCCGTTCTATATTTGTAGTGAATGGAGTTTGCACTAACTGAATTGTAGTGAGACAGCTTTTAAGTCTGCCCCACTTTCGTTGTCTTTACAATTTAAATTTGATGAGCTGCTCATTCAAGTCTACATAGTTGCATTTCGATTATGCAGCACCTCGTCCAATTGCCATTGCGCGTCGCACAGCAGCATCAGCATTTACAAATCCATGACCATACACTGTATCGTAACTTCTTGCACCTAAATCAAAAGCTGTTTGCGACAATATTTGTTTAATTCGGGTAGCAGAAAGATTGCGATTAGCACTCCAGACTAAAGATGCGACACCTGCAACATTTGGGGCGGCGGCTGAGGTACCATTGAACCCAGGAATGCTTCCGGTTCCCCAATAACTAAACCGTCCATAACGATCGGCATAAGGCGCGATGACCTCAGAAGGTCCCATCAAAGTGAGTCCAGTGCCATACTGCGAACCCCACCAGCCTGGATATGAGATGCGATCGCCTGGCGTAGTTGCAAAATTGTTTGCACTACGTGTACCCCAAGAAGCACCCACTGCGATGACATTGTTATACAGACTTGCGAGTGTTGCGGGATAAGAGATACCACTTGCTCCTAAATGACCTTCATTACCTGCGGCAATAACAAAAAGAACGTTGGGGTTATTAGCAACAACTTGATTGAAGGCAGGGAAAATATCAGTTCGACCAAAATTACTTAATCCTGGCGTCCCTAAACTCATATTGATGACAAGACGTTGCCCCTGGCTATTAGCTTGATTAATCATCGCTTGCGCAGCTTGGGCTATGTCTAAGTCTCCTGAATTCCCACCCAACACATCAATGTTATAAACAGGAGAAGTCCAGTTAATGCCACTCATTCCCACGCCGTTGTTACTTCTGGCTGCAATAATGCCTTCGACTGCTGTGCCATGAGACTCCTGATGATTTATATTGCGAAACACATCTCTAAAATCATCTATGTAATTGTTACCTGGAAAAACATACGTAGTACGTAGCTCAGGATGAATATTACCACTGCTATTAACTCCCAACCCCGAATCTTGAACGCCAATGAGGACATTTGTGGAACCCTTAGTAAATTGCCAGGCGTTATGTACGCCCATCATATGCAAATTCCACTGTTGATTAAACAAGGGATCGTTAGGTCTGACAAAGCGGTTAATTGTGCGATCTGCGAAGCGAATGCGATCAATTCCTTCAAAGAGAACTTGATTGCCATTGTTGAGTGTAATCGCATCAAAGACACGCGCACCGTTTCCAGGGTTGTAGACTACACCACCTCCATTGGCACTAGCGAGATTTAATCTAGCTGTCGTTGAAGAAATACTAGCAAGATTAAGTGTGTCTAACGCTCCCCTACCGAAATCTACATTGCCATTGCCAGAAATCACTGTACGATTGAAGCCAGATTGCCAAGTAAATGTATCTGCGCCTAAGTTTCCTAAGACACTACGCACACCATTAACAATTGGCGTAGCAGATAAGCTAAGTCGGTAGTTAGTGTTACCCGTGTATTGAAAGACTTTAACGTAATAAGTTCCTGTATTGAGGCTACCGTCTATCCATTCTGAGGTTGTGCCAGAAGCACCAGAAATTGCTAGGCGCGTACCATTACCGTTGAGTAACTCAACATCAGCATCTGCGGTTAAACCATTAAGAGACAAGTTGAAACTACTGTTACTTGCTAAGTTGAAGCGGTAGATATCGGAAACATCACTATTACCGACAAAATCAGTAAGCGTAAACGGACGGTTGAGAGTGCCAAGATTGTACGCAGTACCTAGATTACTACCAGGATCGGGTGTAACTTGTGGTGTTACTGAATTTGAGAGACTAGAACTGTAAGTTGTTCTATTGCTTGATAGTGGATCGTCAAATTCTGGTAAGATTCCTGATTCGAGTACTCTAGAGGTCGAATGTAATTTTTCTAAAGACTCATTAGCACTAGTAACAGAAAAATACTCATTGCTTCGACGAGAGGTAGATAGCATTTTTGTTTTCTTTATATAAAGTGTTTCTTCTTCTGCCTCGAATAGTCGGTTTTACAGAAAATAAGCTTTAATCTGTCTTAAAATTACCGCTTACCAACACTCCAAAAGCAGTATTATGAGTTTGTATGTTTTTTAAAATACAGAGAAAACGCAGGTATAGTATTGCAGTTTTGTACAAATTTAGTTGCCAGAGGTAGACATAATAACTGCCAGCTTGCGTAATGTTTTTGACTGAAAAAGGCAAATCAAGAATTGTTATCAGGCGATCGCAAACACTCGCGACTTAATAGCAATCGTCCATTTCCCAATCGATAGATCCCTTGCGGTTCAACGATAGGATCGCCTAATCGCCAAGGACGGGAGGATGTATCAGGAATCGACTGCACAGATCCTGTAGAATATGCAGATACAGAATCTCCAGGACGTGATGGTAAGCTACCCGCACCTGTAATCAGAAAAGTTCCTCCTTGTTGAGTGCGAGCAATGCAACTATTAGCAATTAAAGTATCAGTGTTGATAAGATTTTCTGGTAAATCTATCAAGCTATTTTGGATAAAACTCACATCAGGAATTTCAACAACTCCAGCTACCGCGCCACTTGCATTAATATCAACGCGGTTGTTACCATCTAGGTTATCTGGATTAGTATTAAATGCCGCAGGTTGAAAGTTTCCGGCAAAGAATACAGGTGTATTCAGC
The DNA here is from genome assembly GCF_000317555.1 of Gloeocapsa sp. PCC 7428. Lineage (GTDB taxonomy): Bacteria > Cyanobacteriota > Cyanobacteriia > Cyanobacteriales > Chroococcidiopsidaceae > Chroogloeocystis. Next base: position 4,953,526 of record NC_019745.1, on the reverse strand, counting down.
GTAATGTTACCACCTTGTCCATCGCGGGCAAATGCGAGAATATCGCTGTCATCAAAAGCTAGAATCGAGCTAGCACTAAGGGTAATATTGCCTCCACCACCCGCACCACTAGCAACATTAGTACGAATATCACTGTCACCATGCAGGCGAATATCTCCAGCAACGACATTAATCGCACCTCCAACAGATTGACTTGCAGAAGTAGCAATTTCACCGTCGTCAGCATTTATAGATTCATCAGCACGAATATTAATATTACCTGCTATACCAGTTCCCAAGCTTTGAGCAGAGATTTTAGCGCGATCGCTTACTAGTAAATTTCCGGTTGCTAAGCTAATTGTACCGCCATTGCCTGTCGAATCTGTATCTGTACTTGCAAATAATCCACTCGCCGCACCTTCGTTATTGACAATATCCCGCCCAAAGCGTTCAAATCGTTCAAAAAAGCTAGGATCGCTACCTGATAGGGTGACAGACTCAGTTGCAGTCAGAGTAATATTTCCGGCTTTACCGCGATCGCGACTTACTGTCAAAACTTGTCCGCCTTCTGTTGCGGTAAACGTATTGGTATTAATAGTAATCTGACCGCCATCGCTAGAGTTAAGAGTTTGGGCGTTGACAATCGCACTATCGCGTACTTGCAAGCTTCTTGTATTGATAGCAATGTTTCCACCCGAACCGATCGCGCCTTTTTCTGTACTCGTGAAGATTCCGCTTGAAAAGCCTTCCGTCGCAATGAATTCGGAATCATTCAAAGGATTAATAATTGGAAGTTGTACGGAACTAATACCAATAAGATCTACAGATTCTGTAGCGTTAATGGTGATATTACCGCCTTTACCTTGTCCGCCTGGAATGTCTCCTTGTTCTCGAAATACCAAAGCTTGTATTTGCGAACCGTTTGTGAGGGAAAGCGATCGCGTTTGAATCTGAATATCACCACCATCCCCAACTGCACCTGAAGACACGCTACTTAGGATTCCACTTGCGTTATCAAGCGAAACATTGTTAGCTTGTACAAATATACTGCCCGCATTTCCTTTACCGAAAGTATTGGCAACAATTTGCGCACCATCCACTAAAAATAAATCTGTTGTTTTAACACTGATATTGCCAGCATTACCATTTGCATTAATAGTACTAAAAATTCCGCTCGAATAGCCTTCATTAAATCCAGCAATATTGACAGTATCACGAGTGTTAATTTCTATACTTCCTGCATTGCCTTGTCCAAAAGTTGCAGTAGAGATTTGTGCTCCTTCTGTAACAGATAATGTACTTGTTTTGATATAAATATTGCCGCCACTACCAGTAGAATCTGGACTGACAAAGTTACCAATTAAGCTAAATTCACCTACAGTTACTTGCCCTGTTCCGTCTAAGATAATATCTCCTGCTTGAGTATCAACAGAACCTAACTTAGGTTGTATACCTGCTAATAAGGCACTTGTTCCTAAAAGATTGATGTCTCGGGCGTTGACTTCAATGCTACCTCCACCTTCTCCCGCAACGCTGATTCCTGCTGCATTTGTCAGCAATACATCTGCTTTTGCTACATTGGTAGGAAAACCTAAATTTAAATTACTACTATTAATAGTTAACTCTACTTCGCCTTCTGCTGCTAATCCTCCGACCTCTACACGACCACTGGGAGCCAGTAATACTCCACTATCAATAGTTACATTGCCGCCTAGAAATATCAAGCTGTTACTCTCAGGAACTTGCAAAAAGCTTGCAGCTTGATAAATGAACGAATTTGGTACAAGCTGATTAAAAAGAAACGCTGAAGGATTCACTGATAATAGCGGAACAGCAGTAGGATTAGAAGTATTAAAAATGCCTTGATTACCAAACTGAACCGCGTTTGCGGTTGTCGCAACAAACGATCCTTGTACATTTAGTATTGCATCTGTTCCAAAGATAATTCCGTTGGGATTAATTAAATATAAATTTGCCTCACCTTGTACGCCGAGAAGCCCTAATATACTAGAAGGATTTTTCCCAGTGACTCGACTCAATATATTCTCAATTCCTTGAGGATTTGCAAAATAAACGCTTCTTGCTGCATCTACATTGAATTCTTGGAAACTATGAAAGAGATTGATTCCACGAGTTGCACCACCTGTAATTAAATCAATAGATGCAGGAGCAATGGATGTGACAACTGATTTTTCGCTTCCTAAAGTTTCATCAGGGATAATTTGTGCTGATGCTGGGGCAAGACAGAAGCTTTTGCTAGCAATTCCTATGAATAATAAAAGTTTTATTTGTTTTAGATAAATGGCAATTTTATTTAAAAATAGCAGAAAGTACATAGTTTTGAAAATTTTTTATAAAAACTTAAGATGCTAGTTTTTAATTAACTAGCAATTAATGGTAGATATAATACGAATGCAAAAAAACAGCAAGAAAATTTAATCAGAAATAAAAATATCTAACTATATATCAGGCTTTAATATCGGAGATTGGCAATGCGACGACACCGCAAAGTTGGTTGCTTTTTGTTAATTATGTTTCTGAGTTACTTAACTTGCTTAGGTTGGGGTAATATACCTGCACTAGCTCAAGTGCCGTATGCGCTTCAATTTGTTCAACAGGGAATAAAGCGCTATCAAGCAGGAGATTATAATGGTGCGATCGCACCTTGGCAAAGAGCATTGATTTTATACCAAAAATCAAAAAATAGTCAGCAAGAAGTAGCCATAGTAGCAGAAAATTTAGCCCGAACTTATCAACAACTCGGTCAAGGTAATCAAGCAATTCGATACTGGGAACAAGCGATCGCCTACTACCGCCCGATCGATTCCCAACAAACTGGAAGGCTACTTACCGAACAAGCGCAATCATACAGTAGTATCGGGCAAAACCGACAAGCGATCGCGCTATTATGTGGGACAGTGCAAATACAGCAAGAATGTCTTCCTCAAACCGCAGTTAGTATTGCACGCGCGCGTAAAGATTTATTAGGAGAAGCCGCAGCCTGGGGAAGTTTGGGCGAAGCTTATCGAATTCGAGGCGATTATTTACGAGCGATTAATTATTTGCAAAATAGCTTAAAAATTGCTGAAGCGATCGCTAATCCACAGTTGCATATCTCTGCTTTAAATAGCTTAGGAAATGCTTATAGTAATCTGGCGCAGGTAAGCGATCGCCAGGCAAAATCTGCGGAAAAACTTGGTGAAAGCGAACAAGCAAATCAACTACGACAACAAGCCGCAAGCAACAATACTAAAGCTTTAGAATATTTTCAAAACAGTCTTAAATTAGCGCAGCAACAAAGCGATCGCACTAATCAAACGCGTGCTTATATTAATTCAATTCCTTTATATTATCGCCAAGCGAACTATAATACTGCCGCGCAAACACATCAACAAGCACTTGCCCTCTGGCAGCAACTACCGGACAATCGTAACAAGATTTACTCAGCAATTGACCTTGCTAAACTACAGCAACCAAGTATAGATTCACCGTTAGAATGTTTGAATGCACAAGTTCAACCCAAGGCGATCGCGCTACTTGAACAAGCTGCTAGTATCGCCCAAAAAACTCAAGATAATCGTGCATTATCGTTTGCGATCGGTGAACTCGGTCATATTTACGAATGTCGTCAAGACTACGCACAAGCATTAAAATTAACACAACAAGCACGCTGGGCTGCTGAACAAGACAAAGATAGTCTTTACCTTTGGGAGTGGCAAACAGGAAGAATTTATCAAGCCCAAAATCAAAAATCTGCGGCAATCAAGGCTTATGAAAAAGCAACAGCAACTATTGAAACAATTCGCAATGAAATTCTGACAGCTAACCGCGATCTACAATTTGATTTTCGGGACACTGTTGAACCCATTTATCGCGATTTAATCGCACTGAAATTAGGTGAAGTTCCGCCTGCTGTCTTATTAGCTGCAACAGACGCAAATACTAAAAATCTTAGTTCTGTACTTTCAACAGCCGATTCCCTCAAACTCGCAGAACTTCAAAATTACTTTGGCGATGATTGCGCTTTGAACGTTGTGAATCAGCAAGGATTAGATATTGGTAGCATAGACAAAAATACAGCAATTTTTAGTTCTATTATTCTAGATAAGCAAACAGCAATTATTGCTAGTTTTCCTAACGGAGATAAAAAAGTTGTTTGGTTGAATAAAGATAACGAAAGTCTCAGGCAAGAAATTAATGAATTTCGTTTAGGACTCGAAAGCTTTTTTGATGAATACGATCCGCAACCCGCGCAAAAAGTTTATGATTGGTTAGTTCGTCCTTTCACGGCTGAATTGCAGCAAGCAAAAATTAACACGCTTGTTTTCATCCAAGATGGAATTTTACGCAGTGTGCCAATGGCCGCATTGCATGATGGAAAACAGTTTTTAATTCAAAAATATGCAGTAGCAACAACTCCTGGGCTAAGTTTAACTGATTTGAAAGCTTCAAATCCGCAAAGTTTCCGCGCACTCGCGTTGGGATTAACTGAAAGAGTTGTCATTGATGGTCAAGAATTTGCACCACTACCGTACGTCCAACAAGAAATCGGCGAAGTTCAAGAACAATTAAAAGGTAGTACACCTTTATTAAATGCAGAGTTTAACCGCACACGCTTGCAACAAGAGTTGAGCGAAAATGCTTATCCAATTATTCATATTGCGACTCACGGAGTATTTGGCACTGTTCCAGAAGATACGTTTCTGATTACTGGAAACCAAGAGAAACTAACAATTACTGAACTTGATACGTTGATTCGCAGTACTACGAAAAGTACAGAACCTATTGAACTTTTAACGTTAACTGCTTGTCAAACTGCGATTGGCGACGATCGCGCTGCGTTAGGTCTTGCTGGTGTTGCTGTCCAAGCAGGTGCCAAAAGTGCATTAGCATCATTGTGGTCGATTGAAGACGCTGCAACTGCACAAGTAGCCGCACAATTTTATGAAAGCTTAATAGATTCTAGAATGAGTAAAGCACAAGCTCTACAAAAAGCTCAATTAGCACTCATTGAAAAAGGTGATAAATATACCCATCCAGCGTACTGGGCACCATATATTCTCATTGGCAATTGGTTGTAATAAAGGCAAAAGTGATTATCAATTACCGCTTACCTACTCTGCAAATAATTATATGTTTTGTTGTCGTTCTAGCTCAATGATGGGTCTAATGCGAGTGGTGTATTCTGTTGTATGTGGTTCACTGGCGTCTTCCAAAGTTGCCAAATCCTCTAATAACTCTAGTTCAAGCCTTTGTGATGCTTTATTCGTTGTTGCCGTTAAAGCTGTACTGAGTGCGTCATACCACAAACCTGCATTAGCATAGACATTAACTTTTTGTTGTAGGTTGTTAGCTGTTGCCAGTGTCGTTGCTAAGTTATTTGGCATCGCGACAACATCGAGATCTGCACCTGCAACTAAAGCGCTAGAAGGGCGATTTGGGTTGCACAAGAGAATAACTTGCCAATTGTATCTTTGTCCAGTGACTAAAGGTGGTGTGTCAAGCGGTAAAGAAAAGGACATAATTCCGCGTTGGCTTTGTAATCGAACTTTTCGGATAATTGTGCGATCGCCACTTGCTTCGTATCTGTAAAGCCGAAATTCGAGTGGATAAGATTCTGTATCAGGCACAAACCACGCAAAAGTTGGGTGCGAGGAAACTGTTTGTCCGGTATGTTTTTGGGGCGCTAGAACTGTTAATGTTGCTTGTTTGTCTTTGCGACATCCTCCTGTTCTTGTTACTGTACCCGTTGTCCTACTTGTAGGAGGCTTTTGATCTCCAGGTGGTATGTATTCAGCAACAACAGCGTTACACAATACCAGAGAATGCACTAGAACCCCCATTGTGAGTAATCTGCTAGTGATGCGTTTGTTTAAAAGTCCAGCTGCTTTAGTCAACATCTTAGATTCTTGAATATTTCAGTTCCACAATATGAGAAAACTCTTTCCACTTCATCAATGCTTTATGCTCAACAAATAGCAGATTTGAGTCAACGAAATGACGGAAAAATACATATTGATAACTGACATCAACCAAACCAAGACTTTCTCGGACGCCAAGTTAATTCACATACTGTACCGTGAGGAGACGACTGGCGCTGAAATCGACCTTTAAGTTGTCGTGCTAGCTGCATTGCTTGTTTTGTCCCACGACCTTCAGAAGATACACTAGGGCTTGAGCCATTATCTGTAACGCGCACAATACATAGATCTTCTTTTTGCAAACAATCGGTTCTCAGCCGCGTGACTCCTTTGGCGTGTTTACCAACATTACACAAAGCTTCTTCGAGAAACTGACACAAGCTGCGTTTTTGCTCGATACTAAGGTAGCTGGCGTCAATTGGTTCAAAGTTGGGGATTTTTAGCTTGAGCGTTTTGTAGCAGGGAAAATCTCGTTCGAGAGTTTGGCTGTAAACTTGATATAAAGCCTCGTGTAGCGGGGCATTTAAGTTAATCTCTTGTCCGCTACCAAGGCGTAAACTTTGTTCTTGGGTGTGAACGTCTCTTTCCAGCGATTCGTAAACCTCTCGCAATTCATTGTCAATTTGTGTCAATTTTAAGATGAGTTCGTCTTGAGGTACATCTCGGTCGCGGGCTTGTTTGATGAGTAATTTTAGGGTTTGTAAAGGTCCGTTGTGGATCGTTGTGTAAGTGTGATTAATTGTTAACTGACGCTCGTGAAGACGCGATCGCATCGCCCGATTGTGTTGATAAAATGCCGCGAGTCCCACACCATTCAGAACTAAAACAAGCGCTGTAGGTACGACAGGAATCCATAATCCCCACCATGCCAACAACGCATAACTCGCGCCCACAACACCGAGGCTGGTTATCGCCACAATCACAAAGTTTTTATGTGGTACCAGCGGTAGCCACCCCAAGACGATACCCACAATTCCCCAGGTGAGAATCCATAAATATTCCCATCCATCTGCCCAAGTCCAAATGAGCGATCGCCCATCGAGTACGGCACTCACAATTTGACTGACTGCATGGGCTTGAACCTCAACTCCGTAAAGCTTTCCAGGTGCCAGAGAACCACTCGCAATCGCTGTCACTGTCACTTCGTCTTTGACACTAGGAGTAGTCATGCCAATAATAATGATGCGATCGCGTAACCACGTAGGGTCAAAACTCCTACTTTTGACATCACTCAGTGATAGTGTCTGAAATTGAGTTGGACTATTACGATAATTCAGTAAAATTTGCAGTCCACCAGCATCGGCACTAACATAACCGCCAGAATGAGGGTGTATCTGTGGAAGTTCCACACTACCAAACCGCATGGTGGCAATATCGCGAATGCCATTTTCTAAACTTATTCCTTCAGCAGCTAAATACGCTGTTGCTAAACGGAGAGTTAATGAGTGTTTGTAGACTTGAGGATGTTGGGGATCTGGCGTTCCTAGCAAGCTACGCCGCAAACGTCCATCGTCATCAGTTATGGCATCGATAAACCCAATTTGCGTACTAACTACATTTGGTGGTGGTGCAATTGTCTTTGGTAGCACCTTTTCAACAACAAAAAGGTTTTTACTGTCCTTAAATACAGCGGTGAGTTCTTGATGACCAAGTTCAACTGCGTGATCTCTAACAATATCTAAACCAATTGCTCTCGGTTTATACTCTTGTAGTGTATTTATCAATAAAGCAAGTTCGCGATCGGGAACAGGGTAAGCTTTAAGACTCTGAATATCTGCCTCATTAATCCCGATAAGCGTAATTCGGTCATCAACTTGTTCTGTTGGCCGCCAACGCAGAAAGCTATCAAAAGCTAACCATTCGTAATATTGAAATAGCCCAATTAAACGTAAAACAACGACGACCCCTAAACAAGTTAATCCTGGCAACACACCGACACGCCAGCAGGCATACCTAGCATGATTTTTTTGCCAAACACCGCGCTTCACTGACTTTACCTTTTATAAGAGTTGTGAGAGTGTAAGCAAGATACTTACCCCATCTACTTAGCTACTAGCTCATTGCTAACTGTTCAATGCTTAATGCCAGTTAATCGATTAATCCTACTTCTCTAGCACGTCTTTCGGTTTGAATGCGAATGTTTCTCTTACCTTCATCAGGATATACTTCAAGCACGTCTTGGACTTTTGTCCAGTAGTGGCGCACAGTACGAGCCGATACTAGCATTCGTTTAGCAATTTCCTGATCTTGTAATTCTTCTTCAAATGCAAGTTGCAACAGCGTCAGCCAGTCTTGTTTGATTTCTAACCCACTATGCATCGCTTTTAAATCTTTTGTGTAGGTCAACCCTTGTAAAGCCCAATCAACTCGCTTCAACATCTCTTTGGTAGAAAGACTTTTATCAGCTACAGTAAAGCCTCCCTGATGCGCATCAATCGTGGGTTTGATGCGTACTAAAGCTTTTATGTAACTACTTTGAACTGTAAAATTAAGCGTAGGATATTGCTGCATCAAAGTTTTGAGGAGTTGAATACCTACATCAGATTTGTCATGTTCTCCCATTTTGTCTGGAATTGAAAGATCCATGACAACAAGATCGGGTTTATAACTGGGTAATTGTTCTAGCAATTGTTGTGCTGTTTGTGCTGTACGAATGTCAGCCTCTGGATAGTGCTGTTTAAGTGCATAAAGTGTTCCATTGAGAACAGTTTCGTGGTCATCAATAACAAGAATTTTTTGTTTTTGCTGTAATAAATTGTTTGTCATATATTAATTCCTTTTCAGCGATCGCCAGCGAAAGTACAACGTTTCAGTTAACTTCGTTTTTCGATAGAAGCACTGTCCTGATGTGAGGAATTTAAAAGTTCGCTTGAGATATTTCAGTTCCGGTAACTGCGAACACAGTGAAAGCGACTGAGCATCAGGGTAAGAAATTTTAACAACTAGCTCGTTAAGTTCGTATTGTAGTGGAATTAAACTAATTTCTAGTGAAATTTTTGTTAAATTTTTAACCGATAGTGTTCTCAGTAATTCGTCCAAAATCTGTAGCACAATGATGCTATGACTAGGAAATTCATCTCGCCAGAGTTTTGGCAGTTGTGTCTTGATGTTTAGCTGAGAATTTTTGGTTTGCCATGATTCGATGAGAAATTCCATCGCTAAAGGAAGACTGTGTTCTACATAGGGAGGCGCAAGGCGATCGCCCAAATTTGCTAAAGAATGATGAAGAAACTCAACGCTGTCTATCCACTCGTGCTTATTTCTCGCAAATAATTCTGGTGTCTCCGCAATTGAGCGCTCGATACTCCGACGCATGCAGCACGATTCTTGTAGTAAATTATTTCTGATTCGCTCAGCTTCATCAGCTAGCTTAATCGATTGACCGTAAGACCACCATTGCAATGCTTTTTGAGTTCTTAAGTAAGATGTAACGCACCACAGGATACTAATGAAATAAATAAGTAAGAGGATATCTTGCTCAATGAGAGTCACAATTGATACAGCAATATAAGAAGGAGATCTACAAAAGTCGCAAGATGCTAATTTTTTATCTTCTACAGACAAATTATTAGTAGATGACTGATGCATCCTTCTAAAGTAATTGAGCAAAGGTTATATCTGCACGGATGGAAAGTGCCAACGTGCCTTCATTAATGAGACAGCTTAATTGCTAAAATCTGCCATACTCATTGCAGAAAAGTGCAAAGTATAGCAGTCTTGTTGGGGTAGTTAGGACATTGAAGGTACTTATAACTATTACCCTAACTCATTTTCAATCCTGACCTCTGACCCCTGACCCCTGCTATATATGTATAAATTCGCCGATGCGCAAATGAAGTACAGCGATCGCCCGCGCTTAGGAATCGACAGTTTATTATTTTGTTAGCTACCTTGACTACCAATATCAAGAAGACGATCGCGAATACTTGCAAGTTGTGCTTGCGAATCAACAGGCGATCGCGGTGCAGGAACTTCGGTATTGGGCCAAGTTGGTAGATCATTACATGGACACGACAACGAAGAAACGCCGACGCTAGGAATTGGAATCGGCATACTGCAACGCGCGCAGGAATCTACTTCCCAAGCAGGGGAAAGCAATTCAGCAATCGAGTGTTCTGTACCCTCTAGATAACACTCATTTAAGTTCGATGATTGTAATTGCTGCCAGCAGTTTTCAAAGTCTTGGCTGTAGCGATCGCCCTGAACGACAAGTTTCGGTTTGATAACTTGCTGACCGTTGTTGAGTATCACTCTTTTACCTAGTTGAAACCAGTAGGCAAGATATTGTCTTACTTCTTGTTCTGATGCCATGACAAAAATTGGGGCGAGGGGCGAAAAATTGTACGCAGATATTGATCTACTACTTCATAGTGACAGATCATTTTGATTGAACGCTAGGAAGAAAAGGTTAATATAGCTCTGACCAGGGCTTTTCTCACTTTTGGTAGGGCGGTAATGGAGAACCTAGTGCAGTGAGATCGAGTACGTAGCCGCCAGTAACTAAGTAAACGACATCCGCGATCGCCGCGATCCGGCGCACTAAATTACCCAAGCGATCGCGAAAAATTCTGCCGATCGGATAAGCTGGGACGATTCCCCACCCTGTTTCTTCTGCTACTAGAATGATATCCTTCTCGACTGAGCTTAAAGCTGAGCATAAGTTTTGTAGGATATTCTCCCAGTTGTTGTTGTCTTCCTCAAGCAGGTTCGCGACCCAAGTACCTAACGAATCAATCAGCAGACAGTCATTTTGCGGTGTGGTAATCGCATCAACTAATTGTCGTGGAACTTCCCATGTTATCCAAGTTGCAGGACGACGCTGGCGGTGTTGGTTAATTCGAGACAACCACTCAGAATCATCAGCGTTAATGATGGCGGTGGCTACATAAATTACAGATTTACCCGTTTGTGTCGCAAGGTTTTCCGCCCATTCACTTTTACCCGATTTAGCTGGTCCTGTTACTAGAATAACTTTACTCAACGAGGTCGTCCTTGATGATTCAGGAAGGCTTTAAAGGTTACGATTTGATTCTAGGTCTGAAAGTATCTTGTTGGGCTATGTTTTTGTACATTTTGTCGTCATTTTTGGTGTTATTGACTTCTAACCGATAAAATGACCACCAGTATTATTGCTAGAAATGCGATACTCAAAAAAGATTTCTTGAAAATCGCATTGCTCGAAGCAAAGATAAATTAGCTGCTGATTCCTCGGATGGAGACCATGAAGCCAAAACTACAAAAGTTAGAGCCAAACCGACACCACGCAAAAATTATCAGCATTTCCTCCTTGTCTCAGGATAACGCTTCTAGAAATCACAGCTATTCTTTTAAAATTCACGGCGATCGCACTCAAGCAGACGCTATGCAACCAGTTCCAGACGAAGCTTATAAACAACCGCAGTTGCCGCAGTTTACTACTACTAGCAAGCGCGACCAAAAGACAACCAACTCAACCTATAAGCGATTCTTACCTAAACCAAGAATGGATGTGGCAACGTGCAAAGAACAAATTAAGCAGGTTGTGCAACAAATTAAAGATCTCTATCACGAAGGACCAATTGTTGATGGTTGGCTAGAGTCTCGCCACCAAACTGCGCCAGGCGAAGTTACGACTGTCAACTATGTGAAAGCGACTTACAAGTTCGATCAAAGTGAAGTTACGTGTGAAGCGCCACGCCCTGGTTACTACCTTTGTGGTGTAGATGACCTTGGTCAAAAATGGTCTTATCCTTGCCCTATGGAACAGTTGCCGAGTGTAAGTCTTGCGATCGCTCGTTACCAAAAGTTGCAGTACCTTCTAGCACGCAAGCGCTCTTTAGAAGCTTTTTTGAATCGACTTCAAGAACGCGAAAAGAAAATCAATAATTAATGTAACGTTCGATGCACAACTCACGCCTTCAAAACTTGAAATAAGTTTACTCATTCATATTGCGGTATGTTGCTACTGCTGAGGGCGAAATTCGGTTTAAGTAGCGGAAGATCCAATACTTGAAAACTGCATCTAGAATGACTGGAAATGTCGCGATAAATAAGAAAATAAAATCGCGATTTTCTGGTAAGCCGAAATGACGCGACACCGTTCCTAAAAGAACTTCCCAGCCGTGCGTTGAGTGGAATCCTACGAAGATATCGGTAAATAGAATAATAATAAATGCTTTGGCACTATCACTCAATCCATAAACAATATTATCCATGAATTCTTTAAGAACTTCAAGCTCTTTTCTACTTGTAACAATTAACCAAGTAAAAGCTCCGACAGATAACAAATCAGCAAACACATTTTTGACGGCATTAGCGCTTTCATAGCGAAAGTGTTCAACAATTTCTCTTACTTTCACTTGCATTTGTTGCTCTAGCTGTACTGGAGAAAGTTCAACTTCCTCGTTTAAAAGATTTCTAAATTTGAGTTGTTCCTCAAACCTTTGCATTTCAATTAATGCTCTTTCTTCCATTTCAGGATTCAGAAATATTACGGTTTCTTGTGAGTTACGTAGATGGTCGATGATTGGACTAATAATTAAATTTTTTGATAGTTGTTGTGTTAAAAAAGGGACTATAATTAGTAAAAGAATTAGTCTAATAGAGATGAATGTTCTTCTTTGAGAATTACGAAACTTTTTAACAACTTCGTCTTCGGCTCTAGGATCTAATTCAACTTTAAGACGGTTAATAGTACTAAGAATAGAACGTGGTAAGACGCTTGTGGTTTCAGCTTTTGTTTTAGGTCTTTGGGTAGTACCAGCATTCTTAACTACTACGTTAGGAGCAAGCTTCGGTTCTATACCCGCGGGTTCGGAACGAATAATAGGAGCTTCACTTGGTACAAAATCAACGGTTTCGTCGGCATCGTACTTAGCGAGAATTTCATCAATAAACCTGAGTTTTTCTAAAATTCGCGATTGATGATTTCTTTTTTGGATTGCAAAAGAATCTTTATCTGGAAATGTCCCGTCATTTTTAGTAATTTTTGTAATATTTTGATAATCAGGATTGATCCAGGAACGACTTGCCCTAAACTCTGTGAGTCGCATTCGGATAGTTTTTAAATGTTTTTTAAGCTCAGCTTGAAAATAAGCGATCGCACTACTTCCATAATTAGGATTTGGTGCTATCTTTTGACCATTAAAATGCTCGTCCTCCATCGCCTTAATTAATAAGGCAGCCTTATAAGCTTCTTCCAAAGAGCGCTCTGGTGTATCTAAATACCACTGCTGTGCTTTTACTAGGAACGAGTAAATTTGTTGCGGAATGGACCTTTTCATGGCAGGCAGTTATCCAGCCTTGTATAGTAATTTTTATTAGTTAATCAATGTACGAGGTATCTTAACAAATCTCAGAGGTGAGAGTTAGTGCTTTCAGATTCCGTTTGGATAGAGGGTTCGAGTCGTAGTGGTAAGACAGCGCGTTTGGTAACGCAGTTTTGTCGATGGGTAGAAAACACGACTAATGGTCAAAAGCCGCGTCATCTACCAAAGCCGCAAAAACACTTAAATAATCAACAAACTGAACTAGCAGTGTTATGTTTAGCAGCAAATGACGATAATCGGCGGGAATTGGTTGAAAGAATTGTTACTGTCACCGCAGGTAAATATCCTGTGCGCGCTAAGACGCCTTTGGGTTTTTTCCAAGATGAGGTGATGCTATTTTGGCCGTTACTGATTCAGATCCTCAACTTAAGGGCACAATTTCCCGTACGGTTGCGTCCAGAAACCGAACAAGAACTCGCAACCCGCTTATGGCGATCGCATCTCGATAGCGAAACAATTCGCGCGACAGGTGTGAATGAGTATCGGTTAATTCGTCGGATTCTAGATATTTTGCAACTCGCAGCTTATAGCGGCACGCCGATCGCAGAAATTGCACCGTTGTTAGAACGCAGTTTTAGTACCACCGAAGAAGTCACGACAACAGGAATCGTCGAAACGCCTTTACTCGAAACAATGCTGTTGCAATGGCGCAATTGGTGTTTAGAACGCGGATTGCTTACCTATGGCATCATTACCGAACTGTATTATCAGTATTTGTTACCCGATAGCAACTATCAACAACATCTCCTACGCCGTTATCAAGCGGTACTCGCAGATGATGTCGATGACTACCCAGGAGTAATGCGCGATGTATTTGACTTTTTGCTCGATCGCCAAGTCGTTGGCGCGTTTACCTATAATCCGAATGGTGGAATTCGTTTAGGATTAGGTGCAGATCCAGAATATATCGCAGGGTTACGCGATCGCTGTCGTGTCGAATCTTTACCACAGCCACTTTTAAATTGTCTGGCAAATACATTATCGCTACCCGTTAGTGAATTACTCGATAACACGGCTGGCGTCTTGTCACTACCAAACTTTCAGTCGATTCAAACCACTTCTAGAAGAGATTTATTAAGAGAAACCTCTGAGATTATTGCCCAAGCGGTGCGATCAGGACAAATTCAACCGCAGGAAATCGCCGTCATTGCGCCTGGTTTAGATGCGATCGCGCGGTACACGCTGGTAGAATTGCTGACCAAGCAAGGAATTCCTGTCGCCCCCCTCAACGATCAACGTCCGCTTGTCAGTTATCCGATTATTCGAGCGTTACTCACGTTATTAAGCTTCGTCTATCCTGGTTTAGGACGCTTAATTGACCGCAACGCGGTAGCTGAGATGCTAGTTGTATTGAGTAGACATCGACAAGAGACGCTGATTCCTAATATTGACTTAGTGCGCGCGGGACTCATTGCCGATCATTGCTATCAACCGCATCCAGAACAACCGAATTTGTTACCTGTAACCGCATATGATCGCTGGGATCGCTTGGGCTACGCCGCAACGACAGCTTATGAAGAAATTGTGCAATGGATCGAATTACAGCGATCGCAACAACAACAGCGATTGATTCCTAGTCCAATTTCGCTATTAGACCGCGCAATTCAGCGGTTTTTGTGGAATGGAAGTAATTTACCCTACGAACAATTAGCCGCGCTGCGCGAACTTTTAGAAACCGCACAACACTACTGGGAAGTTGATACTCGATTTCGCCAAAGTGAAGCGATCGAGACACCAGCGCAGGGAGCGATCGCGCAATTTGTACAACTGCTGCAAAGTGGTACGATTACCGCTAATCCATATCCCGTACGTCCCATTGGTCCGATGAGTCGTGCTGTTACTTTAGCAACAATCTTTCAATACCGTTCTAGTAGAAAATGTCATCGCTGGCAATTTTGGCTTGATGCGGGTTCGCCGCTGTGGTTAAGTGGGGGTGCTGCGACATTATTTAGCGCGCCGTTGTTTCTTCACGATCGCTACGCGCGAGGTTGGACAGCCGAAGATACACTTAATGCTGATTGGCAAAGATTACACCGCATTTTGCAAGATTTACTCTCTAGAGTAGAAGAGAGAGTTTATTTGTGTCATAGCGATTTAGCCGTAAATGGACAAGAACAAGACGGACCTTTGCTAGCATTAGTCAATGCTGCTACACCACTCAACGTTAAAGATTACACGCTCATCTAGCTTGACGCTTATCACGGAGTCTGATGAATCAACTAGGTAAAAATATTAATGCTGAATTAGTTGCCGCATTGTTAATTCACTACAGCTTTGATTTAGGGGGCTACACAAGCAGTGAATTAATCGCTCAATGGTTTGCTAATTATCCAGAAAAATGGGTACGTGCTGCGGTGATTGAAGCCTTGTATCGCGGACGTTACAAAGCAGTTTCTGTCAATCAAATTTTAGCAGTGTGGCAGCGTCGCGGTGATGCGCTGCATCATTTCAACCACGAATTCGAGCGCCTTGTGTGCGCTGACTTACCAGAAACACTGATCGAACGACTCGAATCCGCAGATGACAAGATAGCCTACAATAGTCGAATGCATTTTGTCGCTGACATATCTCCACGCGAGAGTGGATCGTCAGTAACCGTTGTTGAGCCTACAAGTCAACCTTATGTTACTAGTACTGTAAACGAAAGGCGATCGCATCATTGCAACAACTACTCACCAATTGTGCGGTTTACTCCACCAGAAGCTACTACTTCAGACTTTTACGCAAAGCTTAAAGCTATTTCGCGTAGTACCAAAAAGCAGTCAGAATCTGATAATTTGTAGATGCCTTCCTACTGAAGTTGGGGCTACTACGCACACTCTAAATCAGAGTTTTCTTCATAAGTTTGTTTAGCTGCGAATTTATCCGCTCAGCCTCAAGTTGATGCATTCGATGTTTCAGTTTCTTGAGTTACTGGCTTTGCACCTCCCATCCGAATTTCTGAGGTAAATGAAGCCATGCTAAAGCCACCAAAGCGCTTTAAGACACTGACGCGCATTCGTAAATTGGGACTTGCGAACCACAGGCGTTCTTCCGAAGACATTGTTTCGTACTCTGTGATTAAGGTTAATGCGCCATCGCTACCCATAACGTAGCGCCCTGCAACAGGGACTTTTTCGGCGTAACCAATTTCACGTAATAGCTTACCTTCTTGAGGATTTTCAGCGTCGGGAACCGAAACTAATACTGTAGAACCAACGTGCTTTTCTTCGTCCCATTCCATTGTGCCATTCCAGCTAACGCGCGCGCCACAGCTAGCTTGGGTGGGATCAATCTCATACTGTTCGCAGAGTTTAACGACTTCTGGATGATCTTTTGGCAGCGTTTCAATTGTAATATCAGACTTTCCCGACTCAGATTGTTTAAAAGCTAAGTGATGACTTGTGCGATGTGAAAACCATTTACCAGCACTTTGCTCGAAAAATTCTTGAATATCCATTAATTTATCCTGCGTTTAAACCTATATCCTAAGTTAGCAGCTTGCTTGGGTGTTTCAAACTTCAGTTAGAAGCTTCGTTTAGACGTTCCAAAGCAATTTTTGCAGCAGCGGCGACATTCGGATGGCTATCTTTTTCTAGGTATTTTAATGCAGACACGCTTTTTTCACTCGGTAGCTGACTTAAAGCTTCAGCTAGGCGTTGTCTTGTCAACCAATCTTCTGACTGCGCAAAACGCAGAATATGATCGACTGAGTTGATGTCTTTGATTTCACCTAACGCTGCGATCGCTGCTTGCTGTAACACAACTTCATCACTGTCTAAGGCTTGTAGCAGCACTTCATGCGCGCGCGGATCTTTTAAATTCCCTAACGATACCGCCGCACTAAAACGAACTAACCACTCGGTATCTTCGTAAAACGCGCGTACCAAAGCTTCAAAGGCTCTAAGATCCCCCAAATAACCCAAAGCCCCCGCCGCATCAGCACGAATTCCGTAATCAGGATCGGTTTCTAAGAGTTTGACTAAGATCGGATAGCACTCATCGGTTGGTTTAATTCCCAACGCAAAGACAGCCATTGAGCGAATTTGGAGGATTTCATCTCCTAAGACTTTTTTGATAAGTGGTACCGCATCTGCTGCGGGAACATCGCGCAACGCCGCAAGCGCCAACATGCGATCGCGTGAGTTTGGACTTTCTAATTGTGCGGAAATTTGTTCTAGGCTGGAATGCGCCATGTATCAATGCCTTTTTTAATGTTCTTAATCTACTGTTACCATTTTTGACGTTAAGATCTACTTCCAAATGAGAGGTCTTATACCGTTTCACTTTAAAGTTGCGACATCTGGGCAGCTTCTTGTGTAGAGGAGAAATTACTTGTATTTTTCATGTAGTGGATTGGTATTATAGAATTTAGGAAAAATAAATTAGAGATTTCAAACCTATGAAGATAGGTTTTCTTTGTATAGCTGCGGTTTTAACCGCCAAGCTATTTTTTACATCAAACGAAAGTGTCCAAAGTGTTCTTCGCCTTGACGCGCTGGTACAGAATGAGTAATTGGCTGTAGGCTAAGAATTTCAAAATCCGTCTCAAAGTATTGTTTAATCTCTTCAGAACTCACGCCAAAAGGTGGACCGCCAGGGCGAGAATGCGTAAAAAAGATTGCTATGAGTTCGCCTCGTGGTTGCAGAATTTCTCGTACGACTTGCACATAAGCTTGGCGCTGTTGTGGATTAATTGCGCAAAAACAAGTGTGTTCAATAACATAGTGGAAATACTGAGGAAATTCAGTAATTAAGTCAAAAATATTACGTTGCAAGAACTTGGCTGAACTGCCACTTGCTTGGGCGATTGTAGTAGCTTCGGCGATCGCAGCAGGTGCAAAATCAAAACCAATCACATCAAAGCCATATTGAGCAAACGCGATCGCATCATAACCGCGACCACTACCTAAAACTGCTGCCTTTCCAGGCGGTAATTGTGACTGTAATAAACTTACAAACGCTGGTGCTGCTTGTCCTAAATCCCAACGTGTTGTTCCTTCTTGATAGCGCTGTTCCCAATATTCTGATTGAAACGTTTCCACTAATCCCCCCAATACAGACAGGGTACTGCCTTGCCCCTGTTACCCCTTTTTATGCTAAAACATGGTGGTCTAATATAGAGTCTCAAACTAAATCCGCTGCAAAACGATGATTTCAGTTGAGCATTTAAGTAAAGTTTATGGATCTACGCCAGCAATCCAAGATGTCACCTTTAGCGTCGAACCTGGTGAGATTGTCGGGTTTTTAGGACCAAATGGCGCGGGTAAAACCACGACAATGCGGATTTTGACTGGATATCTCCCAGCGACGAGTGGAAGTGCCAAAATTGCAGGCTATGACGTTCATGAGAATTCCTTAGCGGTACGTCAGCGCATTGGTTACTTGCCAGAAACACCGCCGTTGTATCCTGAAATGACGGTTGAAGCATTTTTGTACTTTGTGACGCGGCTTAAAGGTGTTCCCGCAGGCGATCGCGCATCAAAAGTAGACGCGGCGCTCAAACGCTGCAATTTACAAGAAAAACGCCGCGTGTTGATTCGCAAGCTTTCTAAAGGTTTTCGCCAACGCGTGGGAATTGCGCAAGCGATCGTTCACGATCCCCCTGCAATTATTCTCGATGAACCAACCGTCGGACTCGACCCGCGACAAATTATCGATGTTCGCAATCTCATCAAAAGCTTAGCAGGAACGCATACGATTATTTTGTCTACGCATATCTTGCCTGAAGTGAGGATGACGTGTAACCGCGTCACAATTATTAATCAAGGAAAAGTTGTGGCGACAAATACACCAGATAATCTCGAAGCAAGTTTAGCGGGTGGTTCTGGGTATGAGTTAGAAATTGAAGGGAATTCCACTGCTGCACAACAGCAAATACAACGCTTACCAGGAGTGCGAGTCGTAGAACCAGTGACAACAACAGAAATTCCTGCACGTGCGGTTTTGCGTGTCGTGTCAGAACCTGGAATTGAACCTGGAAAAGAGATTATTGCTGCTTTGGTGAGTATGGGAATCGGCGTTCATGAAATGCGACGCACGCGGGCGAGTTTAGAAGATGTGTTTTTGCGTCTAACGACTCAAGAGAAATTAGAAGACAATGCGAACGCAACCGAGAAGCAGAAAGAAGAGGTAACGCAATGAGACTGATTTGGGCTAATATTGCGGCAATTTATCGCAAAGAGTTACAAAGTTACTTTGCATCGCCTTTAGCTTATGCGATCGCCGGAATTTTCTGGCTATTGTCGGGATTCTTCTTTACGGTTATTTTACTAGGTCCGCAAGGATATGTTTCCTTAGCTGCGCAAGCCGATTTACAAGCACAACAAATCGGAGTACCTGCACCACCAATTGATGTAGCTTATGAATTCTTACGCGCTTTTTTAGGTATTATGGGTTCGCTAGCGTTGTTTGTGCTACCCATTCTCTCGATGGGTTTGTATGCAGAAGAACGCAAACGCGGCACTTTAGAGTTACTCGCGACGTCACCGGTGACAAATTGGGCTGTTGCTGTTGGCAAGTTGTTGGGAGTATTAACGTTTTTTGTGGCGATGATTCTGCCGTTATTAGCGTATCAAGCGATCGCGCTGAGCGCCGCAAATCCTCCGGTTCCGCCCGCTGTTCCGCTATTGGGACACTTGGGCTTGATTCTGTTAGCAGCTAGTGTATTGTCTTTAGGAATGTTTATCTCTTCACTAACGGATAGCACATTACTCGCAGCAGTTCTGACGTTTGCTTTAATTCTCTTTCTCTGGGTGATTGATACTGTGGCGCGGGCGTTTAGTGGTCCAATAGGAGAAGCATTAGGTCATCTTTCGTTACTAAGACATTTTAATAACTTGGTTCAAGGGATTTTTGACACAAGTAGTATTGTTGTATTTGCAAGTTATATTTTCTTGGGGATTTTCCTGACTGCTCAATCTATCGATGCATTGCGCTTCCAACGTTCTTAAGATAACTTCGTAGTCGCTAGTTATTTAGAAACGAACCACAGAGGCGCAGCGAAAAGTTTGAGCGGAGGTTTCCTCCGATCAAAACTTTTAAAGACAGAGAACGCAGAGGAAAGAGATTAGGAGAGATATCTCATCAAGAATTAGGATCGCTGTATATGAAGTCTATTGCGAGAAGAAATCAGAGGTATTGGAAGTATTTGTTTTGGCTTGGTCCAATTCTTTTTGTTGCTGGGTTAACGGCGGGATTCGTATCTAATGATTGGGAACCAGTACCGTTAGGGTTGATTGTTGCTGGTGTCGTTATTACTGGTTTATGGCTGATATTGAGTGCGAATCAAAATCGCTGGTGGAGTCGGCGTTCAACTCAAGCGGGAACGAATGCACTGATTGCTACACTTTCTGTATTGGCACTTTTGGGGTTGATTAATTTCTTAGCTGTGCGCTATCCGGTGCGGCGCGACTTTACGGAAGCCCAGTTGTTTACCTTGGCACCTCAATCACAGCAAATCGTGCGGAATTTGTCGCAACCTGTGAATGTGTGGATTTTTGACCGCAATCAAGACCAGCAAGATCGCGAATTGCTAGAAAATTATCGTCGGCAAAATCCGCAATTTAGTTTTGAGTACGTCGATCCGCAGGTTCAACGCGGATTAGCCGAAAAGTTTGGTGTCAAGCAATTTGGTGAAGTTCATCTCGAAGCAGGACAACAGCGGCGGTTAGTGCAAGTTGTCAATAATGAACAACGATTGTCAGAAGTTCGTTTAACGAATAGTATTCAGCAAGTGATTAGCGATCGCACTGCAAAGGTTTACTTCCTCCAAGGACACGGCGAACTTCCCGTCACGGGCGAACAAGGTGGACTCTCGCAAGCGTTGACTGCATTAGGAGAACGCAACTACACAACCGAACCTCTCAACTTAATCCAAAACCCAACAATTCCCCAAGACGCCACAATAGTAGTGGTCGCAGGTCCCAAGCAAGCATTATTTCCGCCAGAAGTCAAGGCTTTAACAGATTATCTTAATTCTGGTGGTAGTTTACTTTTGATGATTGACCCGAATACGAATCCAGGGCTAGACAGTTTATTAAAATCTTGGGGTGTTACCCTTGATAATCGCATTGTGATTGACCCAGCGGGTGCAAGTATTGGTTTTGGTCCTGCGGTTCCTGTGGTAGATACTTACGGTGAGCATCCGATTACGCAGGATTTTAATAATGGAATTTCTTTCTACAGTGAAGCGCGATCGCTAGAACTGAGCGAAGTTGCTGGAGTCCAAGCGACACCTTTACTCATTACAAGTCCGCAAACTTGGGCAGAAAGTAATTTGCAGGGCGATCAATTACAGTTTAATCCAGAAACAGACGTTCAAGGTCCACTCACAATCGGTGCTGCACTAAGCCGCAAAGTCAATAATCAACAGTCGCAAGAAGCAAGACTTGTTATTTTTGGCGATTCTAATTTTGCAGTAGATGGATTATTTGAGCAACAACTTAACGGCGATGTGTTCCTCAACTCGATAGGTTGGTTGAGTAAGCAAGACGAAGAAACACTATCAATTCGCCCTAGAGAACCAAGAAACCGCCGCATTAACTTAGCAGCACAGCAAGCCAACGTTTTAGGTTTAACCGCACTGCTATTGATTCCCTTAATTGGCTTCGCCTCAGCCGTATTTTTATGGTGGCGTAGGAGGTAAGCAGAGGAGAAATAAATAGTACTATAGCAGTCCTAAATCATTCGTGAGACTCTCTGTTTTTCTCTTTTCTCTGTGTTACGCCAGTTGCACGCCAGTTGCTACAACGGGGGGAACCCCCAAGGGCGCACTGGCTCCTCTGTGTCTGGAGTGGTACCCTACGGCATGCCCTTCGGGTTCGCAGTCGCTTCAAGTCGGCAGAGCCGCCCAACGCGCTGCTCACCGCTCCGCGTCTACGTCTCCAAAAAAATCTTACAACTCAAATAGGATTGCTATATGAAGCTACAGCGTACTACTTTGATTTTGCTACTTTTAGCACTCGGTTTAGGAGGTTTTGTTTATTTCTACGAAATTCGAGGTGCGACACAGCGTCAGGAAGCAGAAGCAAGAGAACAGCAAATATTCGGGTTTACGCAAGAACAAGTACAAGCATTAAGAATTCAAACTCAAGGACAAACGTTAAACTTTGAGCGAGAGAATGGACGATGGATCATGACGTCGCCTGAAAAGACTCCCGCAAGTAATGCATCGATTTCTTATCTACTTGATTTACTTGTACAAGGAAGAAGCGATCGCACAATTCAAGTTCCTGCGAATCAACTGACAGACTACGGTTTAGCGAAACCACAAGCAACGGTTACAGTGACGCTCAATAATCAGCAAACGCATCAGTTAAATTTAGGCAATCCTGACTTTACTGGTAACTTCTTATATGCGCAAGTCGATCCTGGAACCAGCCCTAGCGGTAATGTAGATCTACTCTTAGTATCTTCAAATTTCCAAAATGGTGTCAATCGCGATTTAGCCGAGTGGAAAATAGAAAACGATACACCGCAAACACCTACTTCTGCTAGCCCGTCTCCTTCCCCATGAACCGCCCTACTGCAACTTTACTCATTTCGTGTCCGGATCAAAAAGGTTTAGTCGCTAAAATTGCTAACTTTATCTACGCTAATGGCGGTAATATCATTCATGCAGACCAACACACTGATTTTGCAGCAGGTTTGTTTTTGACGCGCATTGAATGGCAACTTGATGGCTTTAATTTACCACGCGAATTGATTGCACCAGCATTCGGTGCGATCGCTCAACCGTTAAAAGCGCATTGGCAATTACATTTTTCTGATACTATTCCGCGTATTGCCATTTGGGTAAGTAAACAAGATCATTGTTTGTTCGACTTAATTTGGCGACACAAAGCTAAAGAATTTACTGCTGAAATTCCTTTAATTATTAGCAATCACCCTGATTTAAAAGAAGTTGCTGAGCAATTTGGTATTGATTTTCATCATACTCCAATTACAAAAGAAAATAAATCTACTCAAGAAGCACAACAACTCAAACTATTACAGCACTACAAAATAGATTTAGTGGTATTGGCAAAATATATGCAGATTGTCAGTACAGAATTTATTAATAAGTTTCCTAATATTATTAATATTCATCACTCGTTTTTACCTGCTTTCATCGGTGCAAGTCCTTATCATCAAGCTTATCAACGAGGAGTCAAAATTATTGGCGCTACGGCACATTATGTCACACCTGAACTCGATGCAGGACCAATTATTGAGCAAGATGTAGCACGAGTTAGTCACCGCGATGATGTAGCTGATCTCGTTCGGAAAGGGAAAGATTTAGAGCGCGTAGTGTTAGCAAGAGCAGTGCGATCGCATTTACAAAATCGTGTTTTAGTTTATGGTAATCGTACAGTAGTATTTGAGTAGCTTGGCGCATGAATTCGCTGCTATATTAACAAAGTTTACCTCCGTGGACTACTCGTTTTTGTTTTATAGCCCTAGTCAATAAACCTCCTGCATGAATACTTGACGCATAAATTCGCAGCCAAACAACAGACAATCTACCACTGTGAACTTATCGATAAAAGTCTTGCTTCAGTGTACGAAAGTACACTTTGCTTGAGTAGCCCCTGACTTCAGTCAGAGGGCGTTTGTGATTCATGCAAGAAGTCTAATATAGAGTTAGGGCATTATAGAAGCTCGTAGTGATTTCCCTGAGGGAAGTTTAACCCTGATCCCTGACCTCTAACCCCTGCTATTGGAGGGCATTTTACCAAACAGTGTCAAAAATTCTTCTTCTGTCGGTTCTTTAACAACGATATTATTCAAATTATGACGGAGTTCTGAGAGAGCTTCATAGACTTGCTTACGTGCGCGATTAACTCCCCCTAAAGGTTGATGTTCGGGTAACGAGTGCCAAGGTGTGAAAGATAAATTTTCGCAGAATTCCATCTGTTGTGGAGAAGTGAATTGCTGGCGAGGAATTTTAATCGTTGCTACTTTTTGAAACGGTGATTTCCATTCAATTCTCGGATCTTCAATTGGCATTTTTTGGGGATCTGTTTGCAACTGAATTAAGAAATCAAAGCTTGCATCTTGATGATTTAGATGCTCAATCATAGCTTGGCGGAGATAATCTGGTGTTTGAGTAACGGGTGGTGTAGGATTCTGAGAACTTGGTACTACGGTGAATTTGATCGCGCGATCGCCTAGTTTATACGGTGTACTACTCCAGTATTGAATCGCTAGAGGACTACTCACTTTTTTGTTGAGCATTACCATCCCAATAATAAATTCTCGTAAATGCCATTTAAATGGATTGGGATTGAGAAAGAAGAATTTTAGTGGTAAATTGCCTTTGGCTAATTGTCTGGCTCTAAAGAATTCAACATAATCTTGTACATCTTTAATAAAGAAAACAGGGTGATTAATTAATAGTAAATCTTGCGTTTTTTCGTGTTTTTGTCGTTCTAATAGTTTTTCACCTTCTACCCCAAAAAGCTTAATTGCCATTCCTCGAACATCTTTTTTTGTATCGTCAATTGCTTTATTATTAGAAAAACGAATTGCCGCAGTAAAAGTACGAGGGTGTTTGAAAATTCCTGCTTTTAGTTCTTGGGGAATATCTTCATCAATAATAAATTCTGCTCTCACACAACCATGATGTTTAGGATGAGCATCGCGTAAAACTGGTCTAATATTGTCTGGAAAGCTTTGCTTAAGCGCATCAATACTAATCTGCTCAATTTCTTTTATACCTGCTATTTCTCCGGTAATAGGATACTCTTTACCAAGTTCAAGTTTTTTAAGCTGCATAATATTTCCTGTTCTGACGCTGTTTTGAAGTGAAAGACGCCTAGTTTCAAATAGTGTTTTTGTTAGCGAACTACATTTTTACAACAACAGCTAAGATAAAAAATCTGAAAACTTAATCAAAGTTAACTCTTTTCTTTCCTCTTTTCTCTGTGCCCTCAGTGTCTGGAGTAGTTCGTTTATACTCTTTATCATAGAATTTCTAAGCAATATGAAGCTATGGGAAGGATTTTGCTGAAATATGCGTCAATAACTGATAGTTATTTATTCGGTGAGAGGAATGAAAATTCAAAGTAAAATAACATTATTTGCTGTTAGCGCAGCTTTAGGGTTGATGCCTTTGATGAATTTGGCGAATGCTCAAAATAACGCAACATCTGCACAACCTTGGTATAACTGTAGAACGCGTGAACTTTGGACTCCGCAAAAGCAAGCTTGGTGTCAAAAAGCTGAGCAAGTGAAAAACATGACTTATCAGCTACCTAATATTGGTTCAGTTCAACTCCAAAATGGTTCTTATGAGGATCGAACTAAAGGCGTTACAGTTACTTTAGTAGACAAGCCAGGTGCGATCGCATTTGCAGATATAAATAATGATGGCAATGAAGATGCGGTAACTGTATTAATGGTTAATGGAACAGAGACAGCGTATTTGTTACCAGTTCTTAATGTAGCAAGTAATCCGCGTAATGTGAATTCAGTTTTGTTGGGCGATCGCGTTCAAGTTCAGTCGATTATTGTTAACGCGGGACAAATTCAGGCGAACATTGCCAAAAATAACCAAGCAGTCACGCAAACTTATACAATATCAGGAAATAATCTCACGCTTGTCTCAGAGTGTCTAACCGCAACCAACGAGCGCGATAGTTATAGTGCGATTAATCTAGAACAAATCAACTCAGAGTTAACCGGAAGCAATCCTAGAGAAATTGCGATCGCGGCGTTTGGAATCCAAGAACCACAAGAAGGCAATTTTCAGCAAACGGTAACTATTGACGATCGCAATCCTCAACAAGTTGTCGTGACAATAATGCAAAACAATTTACCTGATGATTCAGTGCAAGATGTACGCTATCGTGTAGAATTCGAGCCAGTGGCAAATCAATCGCAGTGGCGGATGGTATGGGCTGGTAGACAACAGCGCTGTCGCCAAGGGCGCGGTTCTCAAAACTGGACAACCGAAGCTTGCTTGTAAACTCAAATAAAAAAACCTCCTGCATAAATCTTTTAAGCCTACAGACTGATGCAGCAGAGGTCAGGGTTTTTAGAGCAGCAGAGGCGAAGTTCTTTGTAGCTCTTTTTTAAGGAATTGGTATAACACAATTAGACCACGACTGATGCAGCAGAGGTCAGGGTTTTTAGAGCAGCAGAGGCGAAGTTCTTTGTAGCTCTTTTTTAAGGAATTGGTATAACACAATTAGACCACGAAGGTGGTCTTAGTTTGATTAGCGGCGACTTCAGTCGCCAAGCGATTTTATGCAAACACAAACCTGTTAGTGCTGAGTGTACTCGCTTGAACACCTGTGAGGACAGCGATATCTTGATTCAAAGCACGAATCACCGTATTAGCACCACTTTGTGTAATAGTGAGGTCATCAAACGAGTTAATCGCTGCAACGCCACTAATTCCAATTACGTTGTTACCTAAATTAAAGTCAGCAATTGTGTTTGCTGTTTCTGGTAATTGATTTAACGCAATCCAGAACTGATCGTTACCAAAACCACCACTGAGGAAATTGCCACCGTTACCAGCATAAAGGACATCATCGCCGAATTGACCATAAAGCTGATCGTTCGCTCCCCCAGCAAATAAAGTATCATTACCAATACCACCGTATAGTTGGTTATTACCCGTACCATCTGCGGCATTTAAATAGTCATTGCCGCTACCACCGAGTAGAGTGTCATTGCTGCGAGCGAATAATTCATCGTTACCTCTGCCACCATTAATGATATTGCTTCCTGTTGAACTTGGTGCAGAACCTACTAAGTCATCACCATTACCTGCAAAAATAGTTTGTCTACCTTGGGCGGCGATTTCATCATCTCCAGCAGTTCCAAATACCAAGCGAGAATTACCTACTGTAGAAGTTGGATTTGCTAGCGCAAAGCGCGAGAGTAACGGATCGTGATCGCTATCTTGATCGACAAACTCCGCGTTAACATGGACGATATCGTATTCAGCTATCGGTAATAAGCTATCGGTGACTAAAATGTGGTCGAGGGCTTGCGAGTTACCTTCAAAAATATAGCTGTAGCGTTCATTTTCTGGTAGAGTTTCGGTTAAATTGTTGAGAACTTGTTCAGCACCTCCCTCTAGAACTTCTAAAGGCGGGAAAAACTGAAATTCATTCAAGTCACCTAATACAATTGCTCTTGCATCTGAATTTGCAGCTAAGATATCTTCGACAAACTCGCGATTAATTCTTGCTTGTTCGGTACGCGCATCTTCTCCATTATTATTAGGTGGTTGAAAGCGACCAAATAGCGGATCGCTACCACCTTTTGAGCTAAAGTGATTGTTGATTAAAAATAACCGCTGACCGTTAAAGACAAACTCACCCGCAAGTGGTTTGCGGCTATCTTCAAAAGCTGGATCGTTAGGTTCTACTCTACCAGGACTTTCTGACAATCGACCGTCAATAATTGTTGTTTCACTCGTTGCAGTACCGCCAGGGCGATCGATAAAGTTCACGCGTTCAGGGTTGTAGAGGTAGCCGACGCGAATATTACCGCCAGGTTGTCCGCCGTCTTGTCCATTAACAGGGGCGATGTCGCGGAATTTGTAAGTAGGACCGCCAGCAGCCGCGATCGCATCGATTAATACCTGATACGATTGTGCAGCATCAACAATACCATTATTTGTAGGACCAGAGTTATCCTGAACTTCTTGCAAGGCAATGATATCTGGTGCTTTCAAGTTTTGGGCGATATGTCCGGCGATACCATTGATTCGTGATGCAGGGCTACCAGGATGAAAGTTTTCGATATTGTAAGATGCAACCGTTAAGCGATCGCCCACTGCATCTAATGTCGTGACTTCGCGCTGTAACCCTCCTGGTGTTGCGGTGACAGGAACCGTGCTTAATACTTCAAAGTTACCGAAACTGTAATCTAGAATGCCAGTGACACTATCTATGCGATCGCCTACATTAACTTGCGGTGCGGTTCCTGGTGTCAAATTCCGGTCGATTTGAATCTGAATGCGTTCGGGGTTAAAATCGTCAGGACTAATGACAATTCCACCACGCGGAGTGCGCCCTGTTGCCGCAACACCGTTGTCTCCTAGTACCCAAATTTCGTTAAACTGGTTCGTAGGACCCACAACAACACCACCATCAACTTGCACGCGCATTGCCTCTAAACTTTCGTAAAAGTCGAGTCCGTTGCGTTGCGGATTAAATTCGTTACCAGGATTTTCAACATTACCACCTACAGCATTGCCATAAATTCTTTCGGTAGGTGGCTTTCTTCCTTCTACACCAATAATTGTTGATTCTGGTAGCGCATTCCCTCGCGACAATATGTTAAAACTCGCGCCACCAATCTGCGTTGTTGTCAAGTTACCACTATTTGCACCACCAGGACGAAACTCGCCGACAATTCCACTCGCCAGTACTGCATCGCCTACCGCAACATTGGGAGCAGAAGAAGTAAAGATAAAAATACCATCTGACGTCGCCGCATTGCCGTCACCCATCACATCTTGAATGTAAAAGCCGTTATTTCGCACTGCGGTGACGATTCCAGGAACGTTTGTCACTTGCTGTCCTTCTAAGGGCGATCGGTGCGATGTTCCTTGAATATCAAAAATCCGTACATCACCAGGTTCAACAGGATCGGGATCGGGATCTCCCTGTTCGCTAATAGCAATTGTAAAATTATCAATGGCTAAACCATGATCTGCACCTGAATGATCGGGATCAAACCAGCGTAACCAAATTTCTTGTTCCGCTTCTAGGACTAAATTGGTTAAAGTTGCTGATTTAAAGGTACGATTAGCATCGGCATTGCCATTGAGCGCCCCCGTTGTACCGCTGGTGACAGGGCTGGTAAAATCGAGAGGATCGAAATTAATCCAATTACCGCTAGTTAAATTCTGCGCTCCGATTTGGTAGGAAAAATCAACAGTTTGCGCGGCGTTTGCACCGCTAAAGCGCCATTGTTCGCCAATGTAACTGATATCTAATCCGGTAATTGTTTGATTGGTATCGTTAACTAAGCGTACTCCCCAATAGAAATCTCCTGCTGCTGCATTTCCTGAACCTATTGAACCTAAAGCGCGATCGCTACTACCTGCTAAGCCAAAGCTATAAAGATTTCCAGCATTACTACTTCCGGTAGATGCCACAATACTTGTTCCGGTTCCTGTTCTTGCGGTATACCAACCTGGAATTGTCGCGTCATTCGCCCAACTTGCAGAACCAGAATCAATTAAAGAATCAAAGTTTTGCGAGTAACCGTCTTGAAAATTAACCGCTGCCATTTAATCACCTCTGGGATTGTAAGTGCGATCTGCCACTTTCTACAAATCCCACAGGAACTTTAACAAATCTCTATCGGAAGATTAAAACTGATGCTTGGTAATTGGTTTGCTTGCACTTCATTCAGCGCCCTCAGAGTACAAAGATATAGATTTAGTCACTAATCGCTAATGTTAGACCGCGCCGCTTCTTGTACCTTTGCTAAAATTAACCTGCAATTGTTGCTAGAGAGATCTTAGTTTGTGCCGAAAACAAAGCCTATTGATGTTTGTCAAGTCCGCTGTTTTAACACAGATCTTGTAGCTCAAGTGCGTGATGCCCTTCCTGATGACGAAGCTTTTGAAATCGCCCAAACTCTCTTTACCGCATTAGCAGACAAATCTAGGTTGAAGATTCTTCATGCGCTCAAAGATGCTCAAGAACTTTGTGTATGCGACATCGCGGCTGTATTAGGTGTGCAAATATCGGCAGCATCTCACCATCTGCGAAAGCTACGCGATCTCAAGCTCCTGAAATACAGAAACGATGGAAAATTGGTTTACTATTCGCTACGAGATGAGTTTGTCAGCCAGGTGTTAAGCCATGTGTTTACAAAACACGATTAAGCAAGGAGCTTAGTTTTTTTACTTCTTCATTCAAATGTTTGTTTGAATGTCATAATGATGACAGTATTGCCGAGGCAATGTATGTCCGATCGCTGCTGTCAAAAGAAATCATGCGAACTAGAAAAGCTGAATAAGCGGCAAAGCAAAGTTCTGTGGACGGTGCTTGGTATCAATTCCGTGATGTTTGGCGTTGAATTGCTATCAGGGATATGGTCAAACTCACTAGCGTTGACGGGTGACTCACTCGATATGCTGGGTGATGCGATTGCCTATGCTAGCAGCCTATATGTCATCAACATGGGTAGTAAGGCTCATGCCCAATCTGCCATGCTTAAGGGCGGCATCATGTTTCTATCAGCTGTAGCCGTATTTGCCAGGGCTGCCTATCAACTCGCTTTTAATACGCCTCCAGAACTTAAGGTGATGAGTGGTATTGGTGTTGTAGCTCTCTGCACCAATTTGTTCTGTCTATATCTCCTTACACAGCATCGCAACGACAACATTAATATGTCTTCTGTGTGGCTTTGTTCTCGCAATGACATCATTGCCAACACCTCTGTACTAGGCGCAGCAAGTCTGGTTTATCTTACAAACTCATCGTTACCCGACATCGCGGTTGGTATTTTGCTCGCGTTTATTTTTGCCAAGTCAGCAGGCTCAGTTCTCTCTCAATCGTGGCGGCAGTTAAGGCAAGTATAACTGACAACCTATCAATAACTTGAGCAATCTCACTCTTAGTTATATTGCGGATCGTTTAATTCTTTCCACTTGGCTTCGGCGGCTTGATACGCAGCTAAATATTCAATACCACCCAACATCACATCACCATAGTATTCATAAGGTGCGGCACCGTAAACCGGAAGCGGGTTGTCTTCGGGATAGTCTTCTTGTGCTTCTTCGACGGCGGCTTTGAGTTGTTTGAGTGTAAGTTGCTGCGCAGGATAGTAGTAAAGGTCTTCGGCTTTGTGGTTTAAAAAAGGTAGTGTCGGATCGATAATGCGATCTTCGAGTTCGATCCAACTGTGTTCGATGATGCGATAAGGTTTCGCCGCTAAAACTAAAAAGCCTTGTACGTACACTGCACCATCAGTTGCTAGGGCTGCTTTGTAGGCGTTGTCAAAGCTTTGTTTTGCTTTACTTTTGATATTATTAGCGATTTCACGCGAAACAGCTTCATCTAGTTGTTTACTCATAAATCGAAAACTAGCGTTGAGAACAGAGTATATTTACCAAGCTACTGCATTTAACCTGATTTACCTAAAGCGATCGCCATTGAACCGGCAACGACTAAAATAGCACCTGCGAAACCTAAAAGCGTCAATTGTTCGCTGTCAATCCAACTAGGAAGAATCGATGACACAACTTCGACAGATATCAAAGTCACAACCGGAGTAAGTGCCAAAACCGCACTGACGCGCGAGGCTTCCCAGTGTTCGAGGGCTTCAGCAAAGGCACCATAGGCAATTAAAGTATTTAATCCGCAAAATAGTAGCGTTCCCCAGTGTAATAAACTCAACGTCAGAATTGTTTGCGGTGTCGCTACAGGCGTAAATAACAACGCGCAACCACCATATATAAGTAGCATCACGTTTGTGGAAGAAAGCGATCGCAGTAATTGTTTTTGTGCTAAAGCATACACTGCCCAAGCTGCGGCGGCGAGTACTAAAATACCACTACCAAGGAGATACGTAGAATTTGCGACAAGTAAACTTTGCAATTGCTCGTTAAAGAACAATACCAAACCAAGTACAAGGATACTTAACCCAATTGATTGGTAACGGTTGAAGCGTTCTTTAAAAACGGCGATCGCGCCTATTCCAAATAATACTGGTGCAAGTTGAATCAAAACTTGGGCATTCGCGGGAGAAGTTAGCGTTAAACCTTGTACGAAGAGTAAGTAATTTATTCCTAAAAATACTGTTGCAACTACAATAAGCCCTAACCCAGCATTGCGGAGTTTTTGCCATTGTGGTAACTGCTGGCGGCTAGCTAAATAAATTGCGAGTAACCCAAAAGAAATTAAAAATCGAAACCAAGTGAGTGTATAAACATCGAGTACTTGGAGTGTTACTGATAAAGCAATGGGTAAGATTCCCCACAAGAAAACTGTCAATAGCGATAAGGCTAAACCTAAGCGCCATCGACTTGAAGAGAGGTGCGATCGCATTTGTATTTAATGAAACTGAACTACACCAGCTTGCGTTTATTTATTTATATCTTGAACTTACCGTAGTTACGCTTCTAGCAATAGAGTGAAATCCGATTACCAATTACCCTTTCTCTACTTCAAAATTCAAACGTCGTGCGGACGGTTCCTACATAAATCGTGTCATTATCTGCGTCGTGTTCGGGATTAGTAATCATAAAAACGCCAGGAGTAATGGCTAAGTTGTCATTCACTTGAAAGCGGTAAAAAGCTTCAAGGTGTAGTGAAGTCGCATCTTCTTCTAAATCTGCGTCAAATTCATTACTCACAACTTTTGGCGGTACACCGATGATGATCCCTGCTAAATTATCTTCTCCGGCTAAATCAGGGAAAGCTAACGACACAGCCCAAGTGAAGATATTTGCTGAAGGATTGTTATCAAGATCCGTTGCGGTTGCTTGAATCCAACCAACCCTACCGCCAAGCGTAAACTTAGGACTGACTTGCAACGCAGCTTCTACGCCGTAGGAGTTTCCTGTAATTGTCTCTGCTTCGTCATCAAACGGATCGTTGGAAAGTTCGCTTCCTGTACCCGTACTGATACTGTTGTACGAACGAATGTACGTCAAAGCAACATTTAGTGATTCGCTGGGTTGTACTGTTAACTGCGCTACCGCCGCATACGGACTTTGCCAAATTCCTACCTCTGAATCACTAGCATCGCTAGCCGCATAACCTACCTCAAAGAGAATTGCATCGCTTAGTTCATAAAAGAAGCTAGCGCCTGGCGCACTTCCTTGTCGCCGGATCGGATTTTCTCGCCCAAACAGCGATACCGCACCGTCACCGCTACTACTAAGTAAAGGATTAACCGTCGTTACAAAGTCGCCTAATCCTCCACCAACTATCGTTACATAACCGCTAGCGCGTTCTCCTACAGGGAAAAAATAATCTAAACGGCTGAGTTCTACGCTACTACCACTACTACCATCGATTCCCAAATTAGCCATCGGCGTACCTGCGGCGTCTTCAAATTCAGGAATATTGCGGGCTTGTAAGCGAACTCTTAAGTTATCTGTACCGCTGAAACTCGTATTAAAGTCTAATCTCGTTCGATAAGCGAGAATCAAGTTATCGTCAATTTCGTCATCACTTCCATCGGCTTTGCGATCGCCTGTCACGCCGTTGACAGCAAAAACGACTTCTCCTTCGAGTTTCGTTGTTGTCGAAAATTGTTGCGCTTCAAGTTCGGCGGTGCGGGCTTCGAGTTGATCGACTCTTCCTCGTAACACTGTTAATTCTTGCGCAAACTCGGTTTGTAAGCGTTGCAATGTTACGATGTCTTCTTGACGAATTGCATCTGCTGTGCTGGACGTAATTAAAGAATTAATTTGTGCTAAACACGCATTTAAACCCGCCGCGAACTCGTAGCGAGTTAACGCGCGATTCCCGCGATACGTTCCATCAGGATAACCCGCGATACAGCCGTAGCGTTCCACCAAAGAACTGAGCGATTGAAATGCCCAATCACTGGGTGCGACATCCGATAACTGCGAAACCGATGTCACTTGCGCGAGGGGATCTGTCGTATTAGAGGTTCCTAATGCACTAACAGGATTATTTGTCAAGAATGACGTTACACCGATTACGGTGAGGTGTGTTAAGATTTGCCTTACTTTTATCGTCATCAATCTGTTCTCACACGCAATGAAGGGCTAAAGATAGCCGTTGTTCGCAAAGTTCTAAAAGTGTCTCTGTAAATTTTTGCCTTTCGGGAAACAGCGTACTGATATAAATATGTCGCGCTAACGTCAGCGTTTTATATGCTTGAATCGTGGTTTGAGTTGCTGCACCACCCAGGCGGATAAATTCAGCGATCGCCGCTTCTTCTCGATCTATTAAAGCATCTTCGTGACCCAAAGTACGCAAGCTTTGCTCGGTTATGTGGGCTATAAAGTTGCCAATATCCAAACTCGGATCGCCAATACAATACAGATCCAAGTCAAGTAAGTAAATGCGATCGCCTGCAACCAAAACTTGATCGGGGTAAAAATCGCGATGAATTCCCCGCGTGTCTGATTCTGGCGTCGCACTACTGAGAAAATCGCACGCCGCAAGTAACCGCTCGATGCGTTGTGACCAATGCGGATATAATTGCTTGACCTGCGATAAGCGATCGCCTAAGATTTTGAGTTCGTCTGTCATTGTATGGCTGCGCCGAGGCACAATGTTTGCTTGCTGAAGCTTGTAAGCGCCTTGGGCAATGAATTTTGCTAAATCAACTCCTTCACTTTTTGGTAGCAAATCGGTTGCAAGCGTTCCTGCTATTTTGCGTTGCAGCCACATCTGAAATTGGGGAAGGATACCGACTGGTTCAGGAACCGAAATGCGATCGCTGCTTTTGGCATCAAAGCCGTTGTGCCAAAGTAACTGCATAAGTCGAAAGCTACAACGATCGAGTCCTTTGGCGCGGGTTTTGCCAATTAACGTGACAAACGATTGATTTTCCACGACATCGTATTCAATTAAACACCGTCGCCCTGGTTTATAGCGAATGACGCGAATCGCTTGCAGTTGCATAGGGTGCGTGTTTTGCCAAAGCGCCAGCTGATTGAATTGCTGTTGGACAGTTTCAGGATGCAATGCTTGTGCTAAAAATGGCATTTTGGCATCGCTGACGACATCGAATGGATCGATCGCTGAGATACTAGTCATAATTTCCTTTTATGCCGACTGAGATGCGCCTAAGAAAAGCGATCGCTGCAAAATTAGCTCAGCTTGCTGTAGGATTGCCACAGTTTTTTCATACCAATTGGATTCGCGGTAGCGAAAGGGTTCGCACGCAAGTCGGAATAAGGCGATCGCAGTGTATAACTCGATGCGGTTATCGAGGTGTGGCGCTTGATAGCTTTGTAACAATGCTGCTTTAATTTGTTGTAGGCGGTACGACGATAAGTCACCGCACAAGTTGTCACGTTCTAGTCGAGCAAGAAATGAGCCTAAATCCGCTGCTGGATCGCTACGTACCGCGCGATCAAAATCAAGAATCGTGACGTTGTTTTCGCTTAAAAGTACTTGTTCAGCGTTGAAGTCGCCGTGAATTGGGTACGTTAGCTGCGGTAGTGCGAGTAATCGTTCGGCAAATTGCCGTGCTAAGTTTTGGGCTAAGTTGGCAATTGGGGGATAAATAAAGCTTAAATCGTCGGCAATCGACAGCAAACTTTGTGCTTCAGCGTTGCGGCTAAGAATGTTGAGATGAGCAGGATTTTGCGCGTGAATTTCCGCTAATGCTGCGCCTGTCAGTGTAATTGCGTTGTCGTTCAACTGTGGTTGGGCGATCGCATCATTCAATGGTAAACGCGGTATCCACTTCAAAGCTAAAAGGCGATCGCGGTCTGAATAGCCCAAAGTTGGCGCGATGTGTAAAACTGTACCTGCATGAAAAGCTTGCGCGTTGGTTTTAGCTTGCGGGTAGTCTTCCTTTGTATACGCTTTCAGTACGGCTTGGATGTGATTATCAGTGCGCAGTTGTCCTACATAACGCCTTTCTGGTTTGTAGCGTAAGTTAATTAATTGTGTTGGTTGTAAATTAGTTACAAACATTTCACACAGCAATTGCTTGCAATCTAAATTCACAAGCTGCGGAAGTTGTGTGAGATCTCGATCGTTAGGGAAAAAACACACTG
Source organism: Gloeocapsa sp. PCC 7428 (assembly GCF_000317555.1). Lineage (GTDB taxonomy): Bacteria > Cyanobacteriota > Cyanobacteriia > Cyanobacteriales > Chroococcidiopsidaceae > Chroogloeocystis. The sequence goes on along the minus strand of NC_019745.1, from coordinate 4,917,665 downwards.
CGATTCCGTGCGTTTCTAGAATCAAGCGACCAACTCCTAAAGATCCTGGTACGCTGGTGCAATTTTTAAACTTTTGCAGTTTATTCCAGCTATCTGCACCAAAGGCTTTAGCATAAATTGGTACTTTGGTTCCGGCGACTTCTAATTCATAAGCGACTAAACAGTTGGTACTGCGTTTGTATCTTACATACGTGCTACGAATTGATTGGATGTTGATTTCAGGTAGCGACGTTTGTAACGCAGTTGCAAAAGCATCAACATCGAGTAGTACAGCTAATCCTGGTAATTCAGCATCGCGACGAATTAAGCTGCTATCAGCGGGTAACATGAGTTGCCTCCTGACGATTGTTGAGGTCGCGTTGTGCGGTTTGGATGTCGTATAATTCGGCATAGCGACCGTTGGTTTGCATCAGTTCTTGATGCGTACCGCGTTCTAAGATACGTCCGTTTTCAACATAAAGAATCAAATCAGCACGCGCTGCGAGATAGAGATCGTGGGCGATCGTGAAAGTCGTCTTACCCCAAGCAAGTCTTTCTAAAGCTTCGACGACAACTTGCTCATTTTCTTGGTCTAAACCTGTTGTCGGTTCATCCAAAATCAAAATGGGTGCTTGACGTACAGCAGCGCGGGCGATCGCAATGCGTTGGCGTTGTCCTCCTGAAAGCGTCACCCCGCGTTCGCCGACGAGGGTATCATAACCTTGCGGCAGATTTTGAATGAAATCGTGCGCATTCGCAATTTTTGCAGCAGTGATAATTTCCTCTGGTGTGGCGTTGGGCGAACCATAGGCGATGTTATCCCAAATACTCCCAGCAAATAACAAACTTTCTTGCAAAACGACACTAATTTGCGATCGCAGTGATGTTGCTGTATATTCGCGAATATCGCGTCCATCAATTAAAATGCGACCCTGATCGGGATCATAAAGCCGCAAAATTAAACTCGTTAATGTCGATTTACCACTTCCCGAATGCCCGACTAACGCAACTTGCTGACCTGGAGTGACGCTAAAATTAATGTCTTTGAGTGTGGGGTGTCCTGGTTCGTAGGCAAAGGTGATATTTTCAAACTCGACATATCCTTGAAATGGCGGTGCGGGTTTTGCGCCTGGAAGGTCTTGAACTTCGGGTTTTTGGTCGAGTAAGTCAATAATTCGTTCGCCTGCGGCGGTTCCTTTGGCGAGTCTTCCGGTGTATTTGGCAAAGTCTTTGACGGGTTTAAAAGCGTTTTTTAAGTAAGACAAGAACACCAGCAAGTCACCAGGCGTCAGTGCATTATTCAAGACTAATTGCGCGCCGCGTCCTAACACAATTGCTGTTGCGATCGCAATCAACAAATCGACCGTACGTTCTAAACTTGCTTCTAACCGTTTAGCTTTGACGCCATCTTTTAAGCTTTTGTGGCTTTGACCCGAAAAAGTCTGCGCAAACGTTTCTTCTAACGACAGCGTTTTGACAATTTTAATCGCGCCGATTGATTCAGCAGCTGTTGCTGCCATTGCACCTTCGCGCTGGCGTTGTTGGCGCGATACATCGCGAATGCGGCGAGTTAACCGCGCTGTCGCAATATAAAACAGTGGTACGGTCAGCAGTGCTAGCAGCATCAATTCTAGATGCAACCAGAACATCAGCGCTACCATCCCCACCAAAATCAGCGCATTACCAAGTAAAGGTAAAAACGCTGTGACAATGACATCTTTAAGCAATCCAATATCACTAATGACGCGAATTGTCAATTCGCCACCTTTGGCTTTGGTGTGAAACGACAGCGATAAACTTTGCAAATGGCGATATAAATCGTTGCGTACCTCAGTCAGGACGCGGTTTCCTGTTAAGGCAAAACCGACAGTGCTTCCATAAGCTGCAAGCGATCGCAGTCCTGTTATGACCACGAGTCCTAACGCGGATAGCCATAACAGTGCTGTTGGCGTGAGATTATCAACAAAAGGAATTCCCGATCCTTCGCCTGTGGGATCGATCACGCGGTCAAACACGAACTTTAAGGGCCAAGGTTCTAAAAGTCGCAGCCCAACCTCAGCGAGTAGTGACAACATCGACCCAATCACTAATGCTTGCTGTTTTTGAATATAAGGGCGAAAGCGCTGCAATATCTGCCAAAAGCTAGGCACAATTTCTTGCAGTTTCTGCGGACGACGACCCATCGATTAACTAACCTCCACACCCGAAGAACTTACTAAAGCAAGTGTTTGTTGCACGATCGCATCCCACGTATGGTTTGCTAGCACCGTTTGTCTTGCGGCTTGACCTAAACGCGATCGCAATTCTGGCTGCCACCGCAGATGATAAAGTAATGCTGCTAGCTGCAACACGTCACCAGGCGAATACAAAAGTCCATTTACGCGGTTTTGAAGCACGTGCGAGATTTGCCCGATGTTACTCGCAATGACGGGAAGCCCTGCTGCCATATATTCATAAACTTTCAACGGCGAAAAGTAAAAGTGCGATCGCAAAGAATACGGCGCAACCGCGACATCCATTGAAGCGAGTAATCCTGGAATTTGTTCAGCACTCACCGCACCTGTGAGGTGAACCGCATGAGTTAAACCGCGAGTTGCTAAGTCTGCTAGCACTTCGTCTTTTGTTGGACCATCTCCGACAATCAACAGCCGTGTTGTATTATCAGCACAATGCAGAATCTCAAATGCTTCGATCAACGTTGATAAACCATGCCATGGCTTCATTGTGCCGACAAAACCAACGGTGAAAACTTCTGGCAATGTGGGAATCGATGGAGTCAGATCGATGGCAAAGCGATGCGGATTGACACCGTTGGGAATAACCTGAATGCGTCCTTGTGCTACAGGGAAAGTTGCAAGATAATCAGCAACACCTTGCGATACGGCAACCAATGCCCTCGCTGCACCAAAAACGCGCTGTGCGATCTCATACGCGGCTTCGCGGTTGACTAATCCTCGATGTTGCGCGTGTTCTTCGATCAGTGGTGCATTGACTTCTAATATTCCTGGTATGTTTACAGCACGGGCGTATTCCATTCCCGTGAAACTCCACAGCGAGTAACGCTCGTAAACTAAGTCAAAATTGCCACTATTTTCTAGTGCCAAACGTAAGTCCAAGTTAGCTGAAATGGCAGCGGTTTCGCGTTGCGCGCGATCGCCTTTGGGGATTTTTGGCAGTTGGTGAAGGGGAACGTGTCTTAAATCGCGTGGTGGTTCTCCGCCCCAGCGCGTTGCAAATAACTCAACTTGATGCCCTTGTTTGCGTAATGCCCGAATAACTTCTTGAACGTGAATCGAGCAACCTTTACAACCGAATACAGGTATTCCTGGATCGGCACAAATATACGCTATTCGCATTATCTTACCTCCTGCATTGCTGTGACGGGTGCTGCACGAAAAATTGTGCGTAGATGCGCTGCGTTGCAGTGAATGTCAAAATTTGTCTCAATTAATTTCCGTGCTTGCGTTGCGAGTTGTACGCGCAATGCCGCATCGCTAAGTAACTTTTCGAGTGCTTTGGCAAGTGCGATCGCATCGTGTTGCGGTACCATTAACCCTGTTTCTTGATGCCGCAAGACTTCGGGAATGCCTGTCACGTCTGTCGAAATACAAGGCGTACCTAAAGCCATCGCCTCTAGTAACACTGTAGGTATGCCGTCGCGGTTGCTATCTGTACCAACAACGCACGGCGCTGCAAGTACCGCCGCCGATTGCACAATATCGATAATTTCACGCTGCGGACGCGGACCAATTAACTCGACACAAGATTGCAGATTTAATGTCTCAATTTGTGCGTGTAAGTCTTCGCTTAAATCGCCTGCACCAACGATTTGACACTCAAATTCGTAACCGCGCGCGCGCAAGAGATCGCAAGCTTCAACTAGATAGGCAAATCCTTTTTTCTCAATTAATCTGCCAACGCCGACGATCCGTAGTGGACGATGTTGCGGCGACGCGTATGAAAATTGCTTTAAATCTAAACCGTTGTATATGCGTTGAACTTTGGCGGCTGCTTGTCCGTACGTTTCGTTTAAATAGTTGAGATTATAATCACTGATTGTCACAACCGCTGCTGCATCGTGCAGTTTACGCGATAAATCGTCTGGTTGCACGCTTTCGTGGAAAATATCTTTGGCGTGTGCTGTGAAGGTATACGGAATTTCCGCGAAGTGGCTGGCAAGTCGCGCGACGGTTGTTGCCGAAGTGCCAAAGTGGGCGTGTAGGTGGGCGATGCCTCTATTGCGCGCTTCACACGCCAAGAGAATCGCTTGATGCACATCATGAACGTCCTCGCCGCGCGCGATCGCAAGTTTGCTCCATAATTCTGGTAAGACCGCGCTTGCCTGTTCTAGTACTGCCCACAACGTACTCCCTCGCAAGTCGTACGATAACAAATACTTTACAGGCGCTCTTACTTCAGATATAATGTTCTGAAAATATGCATCTACCGGCGGGCGTAAAGCAAAAATTTCAATCGCTAGTCCAGCAGCTTCGTGCGCTAAGATTTCCGAAACAACAAAAGTTTCTGAGTAACGGGGATAACGCTTTAAGACGTACCCTACTTTAAAAGTATCGTTCAAAGACATATTAAATTGATCCTGTTACGAAGCTTGGCTTTGGGTGGCGAAAGAAGATTGAGCGATCTCGCCCAGTAAGTACGGCAGGCGCTCTAAGCCATTAAGATCGACTAATGTTTGTCTAGGATGCGATCGCGGTGCTTGTGCTAGCCATTCGGAAATCGCTTGTGGATCGACATCATTCGGATGAAGTAAGTCGGTCAATCCAAGTTCTTGAAGGCGTTGCGCGCGAATCAGTTGTTCGGTACGCGGTTTGACACGCGGAACAATCAGCGATCGCTTACCGAAAGAAAGCAACTCACAAGTCGTGTTATAACCACCCATTGCGACGACACAATCAGCATGATGCAGGAGTTGTGTTGGTTCAGCGACAAATTCTAAAACTCGCAGTCGCGGACACGTTGCGGCGCGTTCATGTAAGCGCTGCCTCACTTGCAGTGGCATAAATGGTCCAGTGACAATGACTCCATTCGTATCTGGAGGTAGTGGCGCATGAGCAAAGGCTTCGGCAAGATCGGCTCCATCTTGTCCGCCTCCTACCATACATAGTGCTAAACGACCAGGCGGTAATTCTAAGCTTGCTAGCAATTCATGCGCTTCAGATTGAGTAAACTGAAGGCGTTGGCGTTGATCGAAGTAACCTGTATAGCGGACTTTATTGGCAACTTCCGCAGAAAAGTTGTACTCGCGCACAGGATCGTAAACAGTGGGATCGCCGTAAACCCACACCGCATCATAATATTCACAAATAGCTGCTTCGTTAGCTGCGCGTTGCCACTCGCGGTGTACAATTGCCGGAGCGTCAAGAATGTCACGCAATCCTAGTACGCAGTGCGTTTGTTGCTGACTTTTCAGGTATTCTAAAGCAGAATTCAATTCGCCGACTGCACCACGCGGAACATTATCCACTATAAAAACATCCGGTTTGAATGCTGCAAGTGCTGCTTGTATTGTTTGCGATCGCAAGGCAATAATATCCTTCAATGGCACTTCTAACCGTCGTGATTGATACTTGCCATCTACGTGCTTGTGCAGTGCCGGAAGTGCTAAATAATCGATACCGGAAGGAATATCAAAATTGCTTGCTTCTCCCATACCAGTAATCAATAAGATTGACGTCGGTAAGGAAGACTCAGCCAGTGTTTGGGCAATAAGTAAGTTACGGCGCTTATGACCTAACCCCATTGTGTCATGCGAGTAAAGCGCAATGTGTAACTTGCGTGCGTTTGTTGCGTAGTTTTGATGTTGCAGGGGTATCAACTGATAACCTTCCTTGGTAGTTGCTACAGTATTTACTGCCGAAGTTTGATTGCTGGAATTGATAGCGGATTGATGATCCCACCTTTGCCGCCGCTTGCGACGATTCTTCAATGACAGTTTTCTCATAGCTATTTTCCTCTACCCGCGAGCTTAAACTTGCATATCACAGATGCTTTTGTATAATCGGAGACAAGATTTTGGCTTGACTCATCTTCGCTGTAGTTATCGACTTTAATAAGAGATTATCTGCGGTTTAAGATCATATTAAGAATAGCTACTGTGTATAGAAGATTGCATGAAATATTGATGAGACGAGGATGAGAAAACTCTTATTTAGTCGTCAGACACGAGATGTCTTTATTGATGCGTACTCCATCAGATGGATGCGATCGCAATAGTAATGCTCTAAGTTGAGCCTAAAATCCGGTCGCAAAAAGATGGTTTAAGGCTTTTTATGAAAAAGGTCACGCGCCGAAAACTTGGATTGTTTTTGCTTGGATGGATTGCATTTTTAGGGTTCAGCATTCCTGTCTATTCGCAGCAGCCAGCACAACGGCGAATTGAACGAGTGGAAGGATATCTAGCAACGCCAGAACCACTTGAGTTTAATGAATCGCTCGTGCAACAACTCAGGATGCCCGCAGGATTTCGGATTAATGTCTTCGCCAAAGACTTAGGGAATCCTCGCAATATCGCGATTGCCCCCGATGGCACAGTTTATGTCACGCGCCGTGAAGAGCAAGATGTTATTGCACTACGCGATCGCAACCGTGATGGACGTGCAGACGAGATGCGGACAATCGCCTCAAATTTACCGTTTGTCAATGGAATTACGATTTATCAAAATCGCTTGTACTATGTCACCGATACGAGTTTGTACGCCTCTGATTTAGGTCGTAACGGTGCAGTTGGTACCCAAGTTTTGATTAACGATCTACCCGATGCAGGGCAACACCCTAACCGGACGATCGCGTTTGGTCCTGACGGTATGCTGTATATTTCGGTAGGAAGTACGTGTAACGCCTGCGACGAGCCAAACGACGAACACGCAACGATGCTACGCGCCCGCCCTGATGGCAGCGATCGCACAATTTACGCACAAGGATTGCGCAATACAATTCCTTTTGGTTGGCATCCGCAAACCAAGCAGTTTTGGGGACTCGACCACGGTAGCGACTGGCGGGGTAACGATCAACCACCTGAGGAGTTGAATTTGATCGAACAGGGTAAGCATTACGGTTGGCCTTTTTGTTTTGGCGATCGTCGTCCAGATGTTTATTTACCTGGCGAACCTGAGGGGAAATCTAAAGCAGAATTTTGCGCCACCACTGAACCACCAGTACTGACCTACACCGCGCACAGCGCGCCCTTAGCAATGGTCTTCTACACTGCGTCGCAGTTTCCCCAAGAGTATCGCAACGATGCGTTTGTAACAATGCGGGGTTCGTGGAATCGCAATCCGCCCGTAGGTTACAAAGTTGTCCGCATTCGCTATCAAAATGGTAAACCTACTAGAATCGAGGATTTTGTTACAGGTTTTCTCAACGAACAGCGCACCACGCAATTTGGTAGACCTGTAGGTATTGGGGTCACACCCGATGGCTCGTTATTATTTACTGATGATACGAACGGTGTAATTTATCGCGTAACGTATGCAGGTACAGCAAGAAGATAATTACTAGTAAATAAACTTTCTTCTTCCTTTAGAAAGATATTACTCACGCTTTTAAATGACCTTAAAAACACGCGCAGAACCTCCGCAGTTCAAGTTTCCTGTTGAAGCAAGTGACGTGGATTTATGAGGCGAAAATTTCCTCAAGCTTGTCACTTTTTTGCCACATTGTCTGCGAATACTAGATAAAGTGATGTTAGATGGCTCAATATTCTAGTTGAAATTTAGCATATCGGAGTGTTTGCGATGGGTATTATCATTACTTGGATTGTTACTACAATCAGTTTCTTAATTATTTCGAGACTACCCATCGGCGTAGAAATTGACAGCTTTGGTAAAGCCGCATTATCAGCCGCAATTTTTGGAATTCTTAATGCATTTGTTCGTCCAATTATTGCTTTTTTTGCTTTTCCGATTACTCTCCTAACTTTAGGGTTATTCAGCATTGTCATTAATGCAATTATTTTTGGCTTAGCAGCACTATTAGTGCATGGATTTCGCTTGCGTTGGGGAATTTGGAGCGCGCTGATCGGCACGATCGCTCTGAGTATTGTTAATTCGATTCTATTTAGTTTACTTGGAACAGTAGGATTGTAAATAGTTTAACGTCAATCTCAATTTACGTGGAAAGAGAAAGATGTTTCAAATGAAAAATCCCTGGGTTGCCGGAACCTTTTGGGTAGTTTTATATCTTTTAATTACGCTTTCTCCCTTGTTGATTCTTTTGATTCACCCAGTTCCAGGAGGAAGGGGATTTTGGATCGAATTTTCTGCCGCCTTGGGTTATGTGGGCTTAGCAATGATGATGTTGCAGTTCGCATTAACTGCGCGGTTTGATGCGATCGCGGCTCCTTATGGTATTGATATTGTTCTGCAATACCATCGCTATATTACCCAGGTTGCATTTGCGTTAATTCTGGCACATCCGATTATTTTGTTCGTTCGCGATGCAGAATATTTACAGCTACTCAATTTTTTTGAGGCACCGTGGCGGGCAAGATTCGCGGTAATCTCGACAATCTCATTAATTTTGCTCGTTGTCACTTCGCTGTGGCGGCAGAAGCTCAAGCTTAACTACGAAGTGTGGCGCACTAGTCATGGAATTTTGGCTGTCCTGGCGGTGGGGTTGGGGTTAGCTCATGCGTTTGGCGTTAATTATTATCTAGCGCTACCTTGGAAAGCATTGTTGTGGATACTCTTAGCACTGCTTGCTTTTGGTTCGTTGATTTATGTTCGTTTAATCAAGCCGTGGTTAATGACGCAAAAGCCGTATCGAGTCGAAGCAGTAGTACCACAGCGAGGTGATGTTTATACATTGGTACTCCGTCCGCAAGGTCATGAAGGTATTCGTTTTTTACCAGGACAATTTGCTTGGTTAACGCTCGATCGCTCTCCTTATCGCATTCAAGAGCATCCGTTTTCATTTTCTTCTAACGGCGATCGCCCCGATCAAGTTGCACTGACGATCAAAGCCGTTGGTGACTTCACAAACACTATCAAAGATGTCCAGCCAGGAACAAAAGCTTTTCTTGATGGTCCGCACGGGGCTTTTACTCCCGATCGCTTTGATTGTAGTGGGCTGGTACTCATTGCAAATGGTGTCGGCGTTACACCGATGATTAGCATTCTGGTAACGCTTGCTGAACGCGGCGATCATCGACCGATTCGTTTGATTTATGCCAATGGTTCTTGGGAAGATGTTGCTTTTCGCGAAGACTTGGAATATCTCAATAAGCGATTAGATAGTCTTACGGTAACGCACGTGATTAAGGAACCTCCGGATGATTGGCCTGGAGAATCAGGCTATGTTGATAAAGACCTGCTAGCACGACACATTCCGCAAAATCGCGAAGGCTGGCGTTATTTTCTTTGCGGTTCTCCCCGCTTTTTAGATGAAACCGAAAAAGCTTTACACGACTTAGGAGTACCTGCAAAAGCTATTCACATGGAACACTTTAATCTTGTTTGATGGAGGTCATAGCTCAAGAATTATGCGTTTCAATATTATGCTCGAAGTTGTTGCTTTTATTTCGGTTGTCTTGGTTTTGACATCTGCTTTGTTCGGCTATGTCCAAAGAAATCCGGTCGAGCCAAGTATAGATTCCGGTTGGGTTGAACCAACTAACCAATAAACTTTATGCGCATGCGATCGCGTTTTTCCTGATTTTCCTTCCTAGAACGGGGTAAAGACCAAAAAAAGTTGAATGAGTTCAAAGCAAAGTCCTCGCAACTCAAGAAGTCCACTGCGGTGGACTTTATTTTTGGCTGTGAGTTCATTCGCGATTTTACTCAGCAGAAATGCGCAAGTAGGATAATTGTCGATAAGCGCTAGTTTATATCTACCTAAGGGTAGTATTTTAGGTATTAGCTTTATAGTAACTGTTCTTATACTATAAGCAAACTTCACAAACCAAGCTCGAAACTTTACATAAGCTTTAATTAATAATTGGTAAAAATTAATCTCGATCAGTGGTAATCTGTAAAAACAATTAAATTTTCTGTTTACAGAAATTAAGTTTGTAGACATTAGCAGAATGGCAACCTTTTAGCAAGGTTGAAGTTACTTATTGTAAAGCGAAGAATCAATTCTATTCAGCTGTGCGTTATGACTAAAAGAGGAGTGAATTTAATTATATTATTAGTCCACTAATTTTTATTTATTGTACATTTTTGGAACTTCAGCTAATAAGTCGCAGTCTGTCAGTTTCAACGAATTAAATATTAAAAAAAATCCATAAAATTCCTTCCTCGATTTTGATTGAGGAAAGGACATTCTATTGAAAATTTGCCAGGAATGTAAAGAGATGGTAGATGCCCTATCAAAGGTTTGGTTACGCTTACGTAACCGCCACTTTTTTGTCGCCGATGCAGTGATTTTTTTGCTGACACCTGCATTAGCACTGGCTTTGCGCCTTGATAAACTATTTGTTTTCAGAGTTTACGGAACCGATGTTCTTATTGTAACAGCAGTTTTTTTAGTAGTAAAGATATTACTGTTGTATCAATTTGGCTTTTATCGTAGATGTTGGCGTTACGCCAGTATTGATGAATTGATTCAAGTCGTCGCTTCGATGGCTGCGGTCTTAGTAGTTCAAACTTGGTTATTTTATGTGCTGTATTACACGACTGATTTAATCAGTGATTTGCCGCGATCGCTGCCGTTGCTCGATGGAATACTTAGTCTCATATTGGTAGGTGGAATACGCTTTAGCGTGCGGGCACTCGAACGCGTGTGCCAACTTCCGAAAACAAATCAGCAATACGAACGCGCGTTGATCGTCGGTGCAGGTCATGCAGGCGTATCAATGGTGCAAACAATTCAGCACAACCCTAAACTTGGTCTTTATGCGGTTGGTTTCATTGACGACGATCCCACCAAGCTAGGCTTACGGATTCGGGGAGTTCGCGTACTTGGCGATCGCCATAGCATCCCTAACATTATTCGCGCTTTTGATATTGAGCGCGTGATTATTGCGATGCCTACAGTTTCTGGGAAAATGATTCGCGAAATTGTCGATCGCTGCCAGTCGCTGGGGGTGGCAACAAGTACTTTACCCAGCATTCATGAGATTCTCAGCGGTCATGCTCGTGCTGCCAGTATTCGCGATGTCAAAATTGAAGACTTACTACGGCGAGAACCAATAAAAACAAATGTGGAAGCAGTATCGCACTTCCTCAATGGCAAACGAGTTCTGATTACAGGTGCAGGCGGCTCAATCGGTAGCGAGATTTGTCGTCAAGTTCTTCAGTGCTGTCCTGCCGAAATTTTGCTTGTTGGACACGGCGAGAACTCTGTGTTTAACATTCAGCAAGAACTTCAACAAGCCTTAGAAACTTGGCATCGTTGTTCTACCAATATCCCTCGGCTGACGACGTTAATCGCGGATATTCGCTTTGCTGCGCGTTTAGATTATGTTTTTGAGCAATTTAAACCGGACATTGTTTTCCACGCCGCAGCACATAAGCACGTGCCTTTGATGGAAGCCAATTCTCCCGAAGCAATCACAAACAACGTTGTGGGAACCAAAAATTTGCTCGATTTGGCGCTGCGCTACAACGTCAAACACTTTGTCATGATTTCCACCGACAAAGCTGTGAATCCCACAAGCATTATGGGTGCAAGCAAAAGAGCCGCAGAGATGTTGGTTCTTAAAGCCGCGCAAGTCAGCAAAAAACCTTTTGTTGTTGTGCGATTTGGTAATGTTTTGGGCAGTAGGGGCAGTGTTGTTCCAACGTTTAAGCGACAAATCGCCGCAGGAGGTCCGATTACAATTACGCATCCTGACATTTGTCGTTATTTTATGACAATTCCAGAAGCTGTACAACTTGTGTTGCAAGCTGCGGTAATCGGTCACGGTGGCGAAGTTTTCATGCTTAATATGGGAGAACCTGTCAAAATTGTCGATTTGGCAAAAGATTTGATTCGCCTTTCAGGTTATGAAGTCGGTAAAGATATTGATATTGTGTATACAGGGCTACGACCAGGCGAAAAACTCTACGAGGAATTGTTTATTCCTGGCGAACGCTACGAACCAACGCAGCATGAAAAAATTCTCTCAGTGTGCAACGCGAGTGGCATCATTCCTGAAAATTTAGAGTCAATGGTCGCAGCGCTTTGCAAAGCTGCCGATTTGAATGACAATCAAGCGATTGTTTCTTTGCTACAGCAGTTGGTGATTGAGTACAAGCCAGGCGGTAGCAATGCGGCTAAAAAGAGTGTCAGCGATCGCGCTTCTTTCAGTGCCAAAGGCGATCGCACTTTTCGTCAACAAAATCTTACTCAAGTTACGTCTGAATCACTACAACTCGAAAAAGACTTAAAACGGGCATTAATGCAACGCGAGTTGCGGATTCACTATCAACCGATTGTCAACTTAGTAACGAAGGAAATTACAAGCTTTGAAGCTTTATTGCGCTGGCAACATCCGCAACATGGTTTGATTGCGCCCGCAAAATTTATCAATATTGCCGAAGACACAGGCTTAATTGTACCCATTGGTTGGTGGGTATTACGTCAAGCGTGCCAACAACTTCAACTTTGGCAACAGCAATTTCCGCATACGCGCTTGGGATTGAGCATCAATCTCTCGCGTCAGCAGTTTTTTCAACCTGACTTAAGCGAACGAATTGCCCAAATTTTAGCAGATGTCCATTTGGCAGCAGGTAGTTTAAGGTTAGAGATGGCTGAAGATGCGATCGTAGAAGATGATGAGTATACTTCAGCGCTGATTCGACAGTTAACTGCTTTAGGCGTGCAATTGCAAATCGATAATATTGGTGTTGGTTACTCGTTTTTAAGCTTGCTTCTGCAACTACCACAACTACTACAAAATAAAAAAATTAGCAGACTGAAGCTCGACCGCACGCTCGTTAGTTGTGACGACAGTGAAACTGCGGAGATTATGCAAACGATTACAGCGATCGCGCACGATTTGCATATAAATGTGACAGCTACCGGAGTCGAAACAACAAAACAGCTTGCCCGTGTCAAAGCACTCAATTGTGAATACGCGCAAGGTTATCTATTCTCTAAACCTTTAGAAGATAGCGCAGCAGGAAGATTGCTAGAACAGCAGTTGCGATATCAAATTTCACATCCTAAATGATGACTGATCCTAATTAAATTGCAACTTGAGCTAGCAGCTATATCTCCGGTCGTTTTTATCAGTTATACTATTTTGCTCCATGAGCGTTACAACTAACTTCTTTCTTCTCCCCATCTCCATCCTCTTGGGAAACTGGAACCATAAGCCCGCCCTGCTGCCTTATATGTATCAACCTTAAAACGAGACGGTATAACCAGTTCGATAGCATTCACAAGCTTTAAACTTGCAATGACGATCAAGAGTTGATTCTAGTAATCGAATAGAAATAATATCTAAGTAAAGCTCTCAAGACTTTACTTATTCTTCAATGTAAATTTACTGAATTTTAAGTAAATTTTCTTAATGATATATAAACAACAAACCTGAACTTAATCTATTTATCAGTAAAATTTCCCTGGATTCCAAAGAAAAGGTAAAGCTAACTTTGATTTGTAGTAAGGTTGTGTAAAGTTATATTCTCATCTAGAAGATGAGCCTTGATGACACAACGAGCAAGTTAAATTTCCCTTATAGCGACCAGTAATGACAAAAGTTTTTAAACTACCCGTAGTGTTAGCAATTATGAGCATGAATTTGATGGGTTTGTGCCATGCAGCAGCTAACTCTGATACTACTACGATGTCATACACAAGTAGTGAAGAAAATTTTACTAACCCTGAAAGAGGCTTTTATGTTTCGATGGAGCCGATTGGCAATAAAGCCATCTCACCATTAGAACTCTCTGAGCTACAGAAGATTAGAAATAATAATATATCTTTAGTTCGTAAATACTACCTGCTATCTGACTTCAGAAATAAACCAATATCGCAGTCTTTCCTAGAGATGATATCGAACGACTGCCAAACAGCGCGTAAGGCAGGAGTCAAATTAATTGTCCGATTTACATACAATTGGTTAGGTGGGGGTGATGATGCTTCTGCAAATGTTATTCTTTCCCACTTAGACCAATTAAAGCCATTATTAGAAGCTAACTACGATGTCATTGCTTATATGGAAGCAGGCTTCATTGGTAACTGGGGAGAATGGCATAAGTCTAGCAATAATCATGTTGACTCTTGGACTTTAGACGCAAATAATAATGCCAAAAACATTTTACATAAACTATTGTCTGTATTACCAAACCAACGGATGGTAGCGCTGCGTTACTTCAAGCATAAAAAGCAGATCCTTGGCAGCGATCCGCTATCATCTACAGAGGCATTTAATAGTTCTTTTAGAGCTAGAACTGGTCATCACAACGATGCTTTTCGTGCTGGTGTAGATGATATGGGAACATACAGCTATGTTAATCCTGTCCAAGTAGCGCAAGAAAAAGCCTGGCTCAACCTTGATACTAGATACGTAGTGCAAAGCGGTGAACCTGCGGGAGTGGCTAGTTCGCTAGCTTATACTGACTGCAAAGGTACTTTAGCTGATTTAGCACAGATGCACTGGAGCGCAATGTCAATTAATCAGTCTGATTCAACACAAGTTTATCAGAAGTGGCAAACGCAAGGTTGTATGGAAGAAATCAAGCGCCGCTTAGGGTATCGCTTCCGCCTCTTAAATTCAACTGTGCCAAATAGAATCAAACCAGGTAGTACTTTTTCGATGAAGTTTACTGTAGTAAACGATGGTTGGGCTAGTCCATATAACCCCCGTAGGCTAGAAGTTATTCTCCGCCATACTCAAACTGGGCAAGAGTACTATCTTCCTGTAGCCGAATCTTTACGGCGATGGACACCTGGTGTTACTACTGCCGTCAACGTTGAAGGTAATCTTCCCAACAACATGGCTGCTGGCGATTATCAAGTACTCTTGAATTTGCCCGATCCTCATTACAGATTACGAAACCGCCCAGATTATTCAATTAGGCTAGCTAATAAGTCTGTGTGGGAGCCATCTACTGGGTATAATTCTTTACTACAAAATGTCAGAGTCGATGCGACAGCAACAGCAAGTCCGTATTCTGCTAAGCGCTTCTTCGCCGCCCGCTAATTGCAAATAGGAACTTTTCTACAAACCCTGCGTCACCTACAGCGGAACACTAAATATTATAATGTTCCGCTATGTTTTTGTAGGGCAGAAATTAGAATTAAAAGCTAATCTTTTATCAAATCATAGGTGTAGCAACCATACTATACACGCTAACTGTTAAACTCTTGCCACTTTTAAAAAAATAACAAAAAAGTAGTGTGTATTTCTATTTAATTATTGTAAAATAGTTTGATATATTTAGATAAATACATACGGATTACTTGTACTACGAATAGTTTTAGCTTTAGCATTTCTTCAATTAAAAAAATAGAAAAATAAGGCTACTTCACTAGTAAATAAAATTTATTATTAGCCATTATTAGCAAGTATTATAAGTTGAAAACGCGTATCGAAGTCTATTTTTATCCCTTAACAAGTGCAAAAACTATTTAACACATGGGAAAAGCTGACAAACGGCTCCATCAATCGTAAAATTTTTGGAGCAGCTATTACAATTGCTACATTAACTTTACTTGTTAAAGTGGTAGCTGTAGGTAAAGAGTTAGTCATTGCTTGGCGGTTTGGGACTGGAGATGCAATAGATGCATTTTTGATAGCTTTATTATTGCCTGCTTTCGTCATTAATGTGATAGCTGGCTCTTTTAATGCGGCGTTAGTTCCTACATATATTCAAGTTCAAGAACAGCAAGGAGTCAAAGCGGCACATCAGCTTTTCTCAGGAACTATGGTTTGGGGATTAGCATTGCTAGGAGTAACGACTATCATTATGGTAATAGGTGCGCCAATCTATTTACCCTGGATAGCAGGTGGGTTTGATGCAGAAAAGCTAAACCTCACTTATCGATTGCTATATTCAATTGCACCCCTCGTCATTTTAAGCGGTATTGTTGTTGTTTGGGGTTCAGTTTTAAATGCGGCAGAGCGTTTTGCTTTAGCAGCCTTTTCTCCAGTTACTACACCAGCCCTGACAATATTATTTCTCTTAATTCAACCTTGGGGCATTTTTGCGCTAGCGGCCGGGTTAGTCGGCGGTACAGTGCTAGAAATGTTGTTGTTAGGAATAGCACTTCGCCGCCAAGATATTTCTTTATTTCCCAAATGGTATGGAATTGATAGTTCTCTCAAGCAAGTAATACATCAGTATACCCCAGCTGCGATCGGAGCTTTTTTGATGTGCAGTACTGTTTTAGTTGATCAATCGATGGCAGCAATGCTAGCACCAGGAAGTGTAGCAGCGCTTAACTATGGTAATCGAGTGATTGCTTTTCCAATAACTTTAGCAACAACAGCACTGAGTACTGCAATTATTCCTTATTTGTCTAAGATGGTTGCTTGTAATGATTGGGAAGGAATACATCGCACATTAAAGCAGTATATACTGCTAATTTTTGCAGTGACGATACCATTAACGGGGCTGTTCATTGGGTTTTCAGAACCTGTTACACGAATACTCTTTGAGAGAGGCTCTTTTACAGCTAACGATACTACAGTTGTTGCTCAAATTCAGGCTTTGTATGCAATACAAATCCCTTTCTATATTGCCAATATCTTTGTTGTCAAGCTAATTACTTCAATGCGGCTCAATCACTTACTGATGTGGGTCTCTTTATTTAATTTGATATTTAATATAGTATTTAATTATATTTTTATGCAATGGATTGGAATTCAAGGTATTGCATTGTCAACAAGCTGTGTTTATGTTTTTTCTTTTATGTACCTTTTGTTTTTTACAAAGAAGAATCTCAAAAGAATTTCTCTGATTAATAATCAGAGTTAGAAACAATAGTAAATAAGCGTTCTTTTCGGTAGATCGAAACTGTAGGAATACTTGAGCAATGCGATTAACCTTAGTCATTCATGCCCTAACCGCTGGTGGGGCAGAACGAGTTATGTCAATTATGGCAAACTATTGGGCAGCTAAGGGATGGGATATCACCTTAGTAACGATGGATGATGGTTCTATAGCTCCGTTTTATGAGTTAGATTCTCGCATTAAGCATATTCCTTTAGGACTCGCAGTAAAATCTCCCAATTTTGTGTGGGCAACTTGGCATAACTTAAGACGAGTTTTCATTTTGAGAAATACATTTTATCAGTTACAACCTGATGCTGTTATTAGTTTTCTTGATACCACTAATATATTGACTTTGCTAGCAACGCGGTCATTAAAAATTCCAGTGATAGTAGATGAGCAAAACCACCCAGCTATGTATTCTATTGGCAAAAGTTGGGAAAAACTACGCACATTGACGTACCCTCAAGCTAGTCGAGTTGTCGCAGTTACTGCTAGAGCGTTAAGTTATTTTTCCCCAGCAATACAGTCGCGTGGCTATGTTATTCCTAATCCTGCCTTATCAGTGTCGCATGAAAATTTAGCAACGCTAAAGTTAGAAAAGCCGTTTTTTATTGCCATAGGTAGACTAGAAGAACAAAAAGGTTTTGATATTTTATTACACGCTTTTGAGCAAGTAGCCAATTCCTATCCTCAGTGGAAACTCATCATACT
Source organism: Gloeocapsa sp. PCC 7428 (assembly GCF_000317555.1). Classification (GTDB taxonomy): domain Bacteria; phylum Cyanobacteriota; class Cyanobacteriia; order Cyanobacteriales; family Chroococcidiopsidaceae; genus Chroogloeocystis. The sequence continues at coordinate 4,900,089 of NC_019745.1, read as the reverse complement.
TGGTGAAGGTTCTTTACGTCCGCAGTTAGAAGCTTTAATTTGTCAATTAAATTTAGTGGGACGCGTTCAGCTTCAAGGCATTGTTAAAAATCCGTTTAGCTTTTTGCAGCAGGCAGAATTCTTTGTCATGTCTTCACGTTATGAAGGTTTTCCTAATGCTTTATGCGAAGCAATGGCTTGTGGGCTCCCAGCCATTTCAACTGATTGTCCTAGTGGTCCTAGAGAAATTATCCGTGACAATGTAGATGGTATCTTAGTACCGAGTGAAGACGTGTCAGCATTAGCTACAGCAATAGAGCGTTTAATAGCGGATGAGAAAGAACGTCAGCGTCTCGCAACTCGTGCAGTGGAGGTTACAGAAAGGTTTAGTTTAGAGAAAGTGATGAATATGTGGGAAGCGTTACTCGTAGAAGTGATTTCACAAAAGTGAAAGTCGTGGTTACTAGCTAGTCAAAAGTTGTAACAGTTTGTCAGTAATGGATACGCAACGTATTTCTTTTTTTCTACCAGCTTTATACGGCGGTGGTGCAGAACGCGTAACAATTAATTTACTTAAAGGCTTCGTACAACGAGGTGTCTTGTGCGATTTAGTATTAGCTAGCGCGGAAGGACCTTATTTAGATCAAGTACCTCCGCAAGTACGTATAGTCAATTTAAATGCAGGCAGAGTCGTTAAAGCTATTCTACCTTTGTCGAATTACTTGCGCCGAGAAAAGCCTAAGGCGCTGGTGTCGCATCTTAATCATGCCAACGTTATAGCAATATTAGCAAAGAAATTAGTTCGCACCAAAACTCGTTTAATCGTGGTAGAACACAATACTTTATCTGCCGATCGCAGTAAGTTATGGCGAGGTAAACTAGTTCCACCTTTGATGAAGTTGTTTTATCCGCAGGCTGATGCGGTTATCGGTGTTTCGCAAGGCGTTGTGCATGATTTAGAAACATACTTAAAATTAGAATCAGGAAAAATTAGTGTCATCTATAATCCTGTGATCGATGATGTGCTACTCGCGCAGGCGACAGCATCTTTAGAACATCCGTGGTTTCAAAAAGATACTCTACCTGTATTTCTTGCTGTAGGAAGGTTATCTGAGCAGAAAGATTTTTTGACGTTAATTCAAGCATTTGCTTTGCTCAGACGCAACAAACACGCCCGTTTAGTCATTTTAGGCGAGGGAGAAGAACGCAGTAAACTCGAAGATGCGATCGCGTCTCTCGGTATTAGCCAAGATGTTGCTTTACCTGGTTTTGTGGCTAATCCATACGCGTATATGAGTCGGGCTAGCGCTTTTGTTCTTTCTTCACGCTGGGAAGGGCTACCAACTGTACTGATTGAAGCTATGGCTTGTGGTTGTCCGGTGATTGCAACCGATTGCCCAAGTGGTACTAGAGAGATTTTAGATGCCGGAGTGTATGGAAAGTTAGTTCCTGTTGGAGATGTGGGCGCTATGGCTTGGGCAATGCAACAGATTATAGACACTTCTACCGATCAGGATAGGTTAATTCAACGAGCGATGTGTTTTACAATTGACCGAGTCGTTCCCAAATATTTAACACTATTAAATCTTCCATAATATGCTTGCAGTAAACCGCTTAGTAAAATAGCCTAGGAGACTTCCTGATGCTGGATTCAGCTTACCTAGTTTTACTAGCTCTTATTGTCTTTATAGAAATATTTCGCGAGAAATCAAGTAAGTTTGATTTTCTCACTTTATTTAATATTTACTTTGCCTTGATGTATCCTTTGCCAGCATTTTTATTAGCTTTTGATTTTGCGAATGCGGCATCGTCATTAGGATTAGGGATATCGCTCTACACTAATAAACTTCAAACTGTTTTAGCAATTTTTGTTGGCTATTTTTTAGTGGTCATTAGTTTTTACTCTAAATCAGCTATAGACTGGGGCAAAAAAATTAGTTTAAGAACTCGGCGCAATAACTCAGTTCTCATCTATGCTATTGCGTTATTGTTATTTTCTAGCATCTCTATTTATGTATATGGTTTACAGTACGGTAGCTTTATCAATGCTTTATCGCAAGCCTCTTTAATTCGTGCGCGAGCAGTAGAAGGTGGGACACTTGTCTTTTTCAAGCATTTTACTTTGTTTGCAATGCCCGCTTCTTATTTATTAGGAGCGGTAGTGTTCTTTCAAAAAGATAAAAAAATTAATCCATTACTTATTATTGCTGTTTTTGTATTTTCAGTTATTGTTGCTGTAATTGCAATTACTTTGACTGGTGGACGCGGGTATCTTATCAACTATTTTTTATGTTTTTATTTAGTTTATATTCTAAAAAATAAGAGAATATCGTGGAGTTTTAATATATTATTCGGAATATTTGCCGTGTCTTTTCTATTATATGGCAAGGTCTTCTTTTTTAGTTTAACAGCGCTTCCTCAAGGATTAGATGCTGTTATTAATATATTCGTTAATACGATTGAGAATGGTTCAAATAATGGCTTTAACTTTTATCAATTCATGTATAATTTTCAGTTTCCTGTTCATTCATTAGAAGTCGCTTTATATCGAGATTATGAGTTCCGCTGGTTTGCAGATATTTTATATGCTATTGCTTCACTTATTCCCCAACGTTTGTTAGGAGTCGTCCCACCAGAAACGATTATGTACTATAACACTCAGTATATTTTAGGAAATAATGATTTTAGTATTCCTACGGGTTTTCTGGCGTTTGGGGTTTATAGTATGTGGTGGCCAGGGCTTTTTATTGTTGCTTTCACTTACGGTTGGATTGGTCGCTGTTTGCAAACTATGTTGATTAAACACGTCAATCAAATATTTTGGATGCCTTTTATGTATACAGCGATCGCTCAAATTTGGATGGATTTTTTATCGAGCGATCCAGAAACTTTTATCCAAGGCTACTTTGCATTTTTAACAGGGATTGGGCTACTTTTTTTACTTTACAGTAATATTTCTGTTGCTCAACAGAAAGCATGAATATGCTGATTGATACAAACGATCAAAAAGTTATAGTGCATATCATTACTGGGCTATCTACTGGTGGTGCAGAAACAGTGCTTTATAACTTGTTATCCAGAACAGATCAAGTCAAGTTTAAGCCAGTCGTTGTTTCCTTGATGGATCGCGGTACGTTAGGCGATCGCATTTCAGTATTAGATATTCCTGTCTATACACTAGGTATGCAGCCAGGAATGTTACCGACACCCGATATTCTCTGGAAATTAATTCGCACTGTACGTCGATTGCAACCCAGTTTAATTCAAGGGTGGATGTATCATGGCAATTTGGCCGCGCAATTTGCTAGTCGTTTTTTCTTGCCAAAAGTACCAGTCATTTGGGGAATTCATCACTCGATTGCGCAACTCGATGCTGAAAAACAAATGACACAAGCAATCGTCAAATTGAGCGCCAAAATATCTCACTTACCCAAAAAGGTAGTTTTTGTCTCTCAGACAAGCAAAGCGCAGCACGCGGCATTAGGATATTGTCCGTACAATAGCTGCGTCATTCCTAATGGTTTTGATACAATACAGTTTCAACCTTCATGTGAGGCGAGATCAGAAGTTCGCACGAGTTTAGGATTAGCTGCGGACACGTTATTAATCGGATTGTTCTGTCGTTATCATCCGATGAAAGATCATGCAAATTTTTTTCATGCAGCCGCACTTCTGACTAAGAAATATGCAAATGTTCATTTTTTGTTAGCTGGTACTGATATCACTCCCAAAAACCAAAACTTGCAACAACTTATTGATAACTTAGGGCTGTCTCAAGTTCATCTTTTAGGTGAACGCAGTGATATTCCGCAGCTCATGGCGGCTCTCGATATTGCAACTTTGGCATCTGCCTACGGTGAGGCATTTCCTTTAGTAATTGGTGAGGCGATGGCGTGTGGTATACCGTGTGTTGTGACCGATGTCGGCGATTCTAAGTGGATTGTCGGCGATACAGGAATAGTCGTACCACCAAAAAATCCTCAAGCCCTGGCGGATGCTTGGCAAGAATTGATAGTACTTGGAACAACAGCTAGAACCGCTTTAGGAAAAGCAGCAAGAACAAGAGTTCAAGAAAATTTTGCCCTCGATATGGTTGTCGCACAATATCAAGCTTTGTATGCCTAAACTTTTGATAGTTACGACGATTCCAGCTACCGTACGCGCGTTTCTTCTACCGTATATTGCGCATTTTCGCGCCCAAGGTTGGCAAGTCGATGCTATGGCACAGGGAATTACCGACTGTTCTGAGTGTACAACGGCGTGCGATCGCGTTTGGGATGTTGAGTGGTCGCGCAACCCCCTCAATCCACGCAATTTCATCGATGCACCGCGCCAAATTCAGCAAGTTCTGGCGCAACAAAATTACGATTTCGTCCACGTTCATACACCAGTTGCGGCGTTTGTTACGCGTTATACGATCAATCGTTGGCAAAACTCAACAAAACCAAAAGTCATTTACACAGCGCATGGTTTCCACTTCTACCGTGGTGGATCGTCAGTCAAAAATACGATCTTTCTGACACTAGAAAAACTGGCGGGGCGCTGGACAGATTATCTTATCGTTATTAATCGTGAAGACGAACAAGCTGCCAAGCAGTACCAAATTGTGCCTGCGGCAAAAATCCGCTATATGCCAGGAATTGGGGTTGATACAAAGTACTATAGTCCGCAAGCAGTTGCTCACACTGATGTTATACAGCTACGCGAAGAATTAGGGCTAACGCCAGAAAATCCACTCTTTTTGTCAATTGCAGAATTTATTCCGCGCAAGCGTCATTGCGATCTTCTCCAAGCCTTTGCTTTGTTGAAACCACACGCCCACCTAGCATTAGCAGGTACAGGAGTATTACAATCACAGATGCAAAGTTTAGCTACTGAGTTGGGAATTGCTGAACGCGTTCATTTTCTTGGTTTGCGACGCGATATTCCAGTTTTAATTCGCGCTTCAGTCGCAACCGTACTTGTGTCAGCGCAAGAAGGATTACCCCGAAGCGTGATGGAGTCTCTCAGCTTAGAGGTTCCGGTTATTGGTACACAAATTAGAGGTATTCAAGATTTATTGACATCGGAACTTTTAGTTCCGCTAGGAGACATTACCGAAATCGCACGGGTAATGAATTGGGTATTGGAACATCCGCAAGCTGCACAAAATTTAGGCAAGAAAGGACGCGATCGCATGACTAATTATGACTTACGCCAAATTATTGCCATGCATGAAAAACTCTACGCTGAAGCCCTGTTATGAATTTCTATAGCGATCTGAAGTTCCCTAGTTTTGGGCGGTTTAGGAGGCGATCGCCGCATCTTTAATGCTTGCAGCACACTCAACTCCTTGCGCTCAAACTTAATTTATTTATCATCTTAGATATGTATCGCTATGACGCTTTAAAATCGAAAATTCTTATCACAGCAACAATGTGGAGAAGCCAGAGATACATAATTAGTTAAAATATTTACAACTTGAGAGAAAAATATCAATTTACTGCGATCGCAGTGAGCAGATTCAAATGAAAAGCTGCTACAAGGCTCAAACGCAAAACCCTTTATCATTGAATAAATCAATAAATTGTCAAGTTCTTGACTTGACAAATCCTTTGTGGAGACTGACTTTAGATAACTTACGTCACGATATTTATCATCTACCTGAATACGTAGCTTTGGAAGCACAAAGAATTAATGCTATTGCTGAAGCTATTTTGATTACTGAAGGTGATAAAGTCTTCTTCGTTCCTTATTTGTTACGCTCGTGTCATGCTCTATTTGCACATCAGCTTGAAGTAGAAGTTTTTGATATCATCTCTCCTTACGGCTACCCAGGAATTCTACTCAACGATGCAGCTAGCACACCAGAATTTCTTAATACCGCTTTTGAGGGGTTTGTTCACCAGCTATCTCATAAAAAAGTCTGTTCAGCTTTTGTGCGCCTTCACCCCATACTCAATCAAAATTTGGAATATCCATGCTGTAAACTCAACGGTGAAACTGTTTCAGTTGATTTAAAACTATCGCTGGCAGAAATATGGCATCAAACCCGCCCAGAACATCGCAATAAAATCAACAAAACTAAACGTATTGGAATGACAGCCAAAATAGTACCGTTTGCAGAATACATTGATATTTTTATCGATCTTTACGAACAAACGATGGATCGCGTAGGTGCAACACAGTCTTACTACTTTGGCAGAGATTACTTTATTCAACTATCGCAAGCATTAAAGGATAATTTACACTTGTGTGTTGTGGAATTAAATGATGAAATCATTTGTGGTGGCATATTTACTGAAGCTTGTGGCATAGTTCAGTATCACTTAGGCGGAACAAAATCAGCTTTTTTAAAACAAGCACCAAGTAAACTTATGTTTGATTATGTTCGTACTTGGGCAAAAGAACGCGGTAACGAATTTTTGCACCTTGGTGGAGGAGTTGGAGGCGCAAAAGATAGTTTGTACCATTTTAAAGCTGGCTTTTCTAAACAAAGACATCCTTTCTCGACTATTCGTTTAGTTGTGGATCAGAAAAACTACGACAACTTAGTGCAAGTGCGCGCGAAAGCCTTGGGTACTTCGGTTACAGAGTTACTAAATTCTGACTTTTTCCCTGCTTATCGAGCAACTTGTATTTAAGAAAACAATTGCAAAAACTAAATAATTGAACGTCGATTAGTTAACAACTTAGCCATGTCACCAGTTAACAATAAACAAATATACAGTACTGTAGAATTTGACGCTTGGGCGTACGGAGAAAATCTACTTGATGAGGAAAAGTATCTTATAGAAACTTATTTAAGTAAAGAAGGAAAAACGCTAGAAGCAGGTACTGGAGGCGGTAGAATTTTATTAGAAATGAAAAAAATGGGATTTAAGTCCCTCTACGGCTATGATTATATGCCTGAGTATATTGAGCAAGCTCAACAAAAAGATTCTGAATCTAGTGTTTGTTTTGCAGTGCAGGATGCAACACAATTAAAGTATGCAGATTCTAGCTTCGATCAAATTATTTATTTGCAGCAAATTATAAGTTCCATTGAAGATAGAGTTGGAAGAAGCAAGGCAATTCAGCAAGCATACCGAGTTTTAAAAAAGCAAGGAATCGGTTTGTTTTCGTTTCTTTGCCTTGATTCGAGAATGCACAGCGTTAAATACTTGCCATTTTTAATGTATCTCAATACAACTAGAAAGCTGCGTGGTTCGCATCATTCACTGCACTACCTTCCTTGGCTAAAATTAGGTGGAAGACCTAACTGGAATGCGCTATGCGATCGCAAACCTTATATGTATTGGTATAGTCTACACGAGGCAGTTCAAGCTTTAACTACAGTAGGTTTTACAATAATAGCAATTGGCTCTAGCTATCAAATGCAACAGCGACAAATGTACGCATCGCATGAAAGTTTAGTTGATGAACCGCTTAAAGGAATGCTTTACTGTGTTTGTCAAAAAAATTGAAAAAATTGTTTTCTTAGGCGGTTGTTTTGTTTAGTATTAAGCTGATCAGCTTAACAAAATGGTATGCGTTGATTTTCTAAAAAGAGTGGATTACGGATGAAGAGTAAGACATCTAGTTATCTTTATTATTTAAGCCGTATAGGAAAATCTTTAATAGATAAGATCGCGGCAATTATTGCTTTAAGTTTGTTGTCTCCGGTTATGTTGGGAGTGGCGATCGCGATTGTTACTCAGATTGGGCAACCAATTTTTTTCACGCAGCCGCGCCCTGGTAAAGATGGCAAAATTTTTAACTTCTACAAGTTTCGCTCGATGTCAAACGCCTGTGATGTTCAAGGAAACTTGCTTCCTGATGAACAACGTCTAACGCCAATCGGGCAATTTTTACGCCGCACGAGTTTAGACGAGTTACCACAACTGTGGAATGTGCTTAAAGGCGATATGAGCATTGTTGGTCCCCGCCCGTTACTTGTTAAATACCTTGAGCGTTACACTCCTGAGCAATCGCGTCGTCATGAGGTTAAGCCTGGTATCACTGGTTTAGCACAAATCAATGGACGAAATACACTTTCTTGGGAAGAAAGATTCAAACTCGATGTTTGGTACGTTGATAATTGGAGTTTGTGGCTCGATCTCAAAATTCTTGCGCTGACGGTGTGGAAAGTCATACAGCGTGAAGGTATTACTCAACAAGGTTGTGCTACGTGCGAAGAATTTCAAGGACAAAATCAGGATCAAGCAGCAACGTAAAAGCGTTATTCGTTCCCAGTCAAGCGATAGTATACATGGGGATAGCGCTGGCGGATGAAGCTGCTAACAATTGAATTCAAGCCTACATAAGCCGGAATATGTTTTACCGGAAATCCTATACTATCTTTGTAAACACATAGCGCTTGATCCTCACGCGAATGTAGACCGTTGACAACCTCATGAATTTTGCCACTGCGACGACAAACTTGTACGAATTCATAAATAAGTCCACTATTGATATTAGTTATCAACGCTTCAGTCGCAACATAGAGGTTTTCAAAGTAGGCTACCCCGTCAACAGCATAGCCACTAATGTATCCACCAAGTCGATCGCCAATGATACCTGCGAGAACTAACCGATGCTGAGGATCGATGTAATTGGTAAGGTTGACAACGTATTCCTGCCGCGAAGGGGCTTTTAAATATTGAGTTCGCTTTGCTGCCGAAGAAACAACTTCGTATCCTTGGTTTTGTAAGATCGTGGGGTTAGTGAGTTCGATAATTTTAGTTCGTTTTTGACACCGACGCAGATTATGCCGCCGATTTGACGAAAAGTTTTGCAGATCGTAGCTATGAAGATCCGATAAAATATGAACGGGAATTGAACCATTACTCATTACGGAATCAGCCTCGCTTAAAGCTGCCCGAAATCCCCAACACCATTGCGTCGGCTTTGTCGCCTGTTCAGCACTCAAGCGCGCAAGCAAGTGGACGGGTTGATAGAAGCCAGGGCGTATTCTTTCCCAGTAACGATCGCGATGCGAGATGATGTGAAAACCCTGCTGGCGACGCCAGCTAGCCATTTCTATTTCGGTCATCGATACAATACTTGCTGCGGCAACTTCTCGCGCTTGCACTGATTTCTCCTTAAGTTGTGCTGATATTGCCTATCATGGATTCTAGGCTCTCTTAAGCCAAAATGTCAGGATTTGTTAACTTAACTTAGTCAACCACTCGTACATAACAATCAAGCCAAGTCGTGATTAAACCAATTCTCCTTTCGACACCACACATGGGCGATCGCGAACTAGAGTTCGTTAGAGAAGCTTTTGAGACGAATTGGATTGCGCCTGTGGGCCCGCACGTTGATGCGTTTGAGCAAGAATTCTGTCAAACGATTGGCGCAAGTCATGCGGCGGCGGTTAGTTCTGGAACCGCAGCGTTGCATCTAGCATTGCGACTTGTGGGGATTGAACCAGGGGATGAAGTGATTTGCTCGACACTCACATTTATTGCAACAGCAAGCCCGATTACTTATTTGGGAGCAAAACCGATATTTATCGATAGCGATCGCACTTCGTGGAATATGAATCCCGATTTGTTGCGGGAAACTTTAGCAAAGCAAGCGCATCGGGGAAAGTTACCTAAAGCTGTCGTTGTTGTCCATCTTTACGGACAAAGTGCAGATCTCGCTCCAATCGTTGAGGTGTGTAACGAGTACGAAATTCCGCTGATTGAAGATGCTGCGGAGGCGTTGGGTGCGACGTACAAAGGGCGATCGCCAGGAACATTTGGGCGAATTGGGATTTTTTCATTTAATGGCAACAAAATTATCACAACCTCTGGCGGGGGAATGTTAGTGTCTGAAGACGCTGATTTAGTCGCCAAAGCGCGTTTTTTAGCAACACAAGCGAGAGATCCTGCACCCCACTACCAGCACTCGGAAATTGGTTACAACTACCGCTTGAGTAATGTTTTAGCCGGAATCGGGCGCGGACAACTGCAAGTTTTAGCAGAACGCGTCGCTGCCCGACGGCGTAATTTTGCCGCTTATCAGCAGGCGTTGGGCTTACCTGGGATTGAATTTATGCCAGAAGCTGCTTTTGGACGTGCGACGCGCTGGTTAACTTGTTTGACAGTTGATGCTAATGCGTTTGGAGTCGATCGCGAGCAAATTCGTGTAGCACTAGCGCAACAACAAATCGAAGTTCGCCCAGTCTGGAAGCCGTTACACCTGCAACCAGTATTTAGCGAATGTGAGTGCATTGGTGGCGCGATCGCTGAAGATTTGTTTAACAACGGTTTATGTTTGCCATCCGGTTCTAATTTAACTCTTGAAGAATTAGAACGCGTGATTCAGGCGATCGCTGCACTTCACCAACGCTGATAGCTCCAATTTATCTTTTATGGCTGTGCTGCGACACCGTTTGTCGCGTTGTATCGCCGTTGTAGTATTCCTGGGAAAAGTAGTAGTAGCTGTGCGGTTCGTTTTCTGGAATCACACCATTGATGACTTGTCCGAGGACGTGCTGTCCAGATTGTGCGAGAAACTCTTTAGCAAAAGTTGCACTTGCCGAATCAACGACTCCAGGACGGACAACGAGTAAAACACCATCAGCCATTTTGCCTAAAATCGGTGCGATCGCATCGACATTTAACGCCGGAGTATCAATAATTGTAAAATCATAATTCTCAGAAAACATCGTTGCTAGGTTAGCCATGCGCTGCGATTCGAGTAAGGCTACTGGATTAGGCGGTGTAGATCCCGCAGTCAAGACATGGATATTGTCGATAACTTGCTTGACAACCGCAGGAAACTCTACCTGTCCAACTAACAGATTACTCAAACCTGACTGATTTGGTAGTTCCCAAATTTGATGCTGCGTAGGGCGAAGCATATCAGCATCAACCAGGAGTACTCTTCGTCCTAATTGCGCCATTGACGCGGCTAAGTTTGCAGAGACAGTTGATTTACCTTCTTGGGGAACTGAACTTGTAACGACAACAACTTTAATTTGTTTATCAGAACTCAAAAACATCAAATTCGCTTGCAGCATTCGATATGCAGCACTCATTGGAGAACGCGGTGCAGCTTGCAGCATTCCTGGGGTGTAGGTTTCTGACTCTCCAGCAATTGAGGGACTTTCCGAGTTCTTAGAAATGGGAATCACGCCTAAAGGTGTAAAGCCTAAAACTTGCTTTGCTTGCTCTACAGTTTGCAGCGATTTATCTCTGGCTTCGAGTAACAAAGCTGTAGCGATCGCAAACGCACCACTGACGAGTAATCCGGTAACAATAAATAAAGGCTGACGCGAATTGACAGGTTCATCGGGAATTGTAGCGGCGGCGATTACCCGTGCATTACCTACTTTCTGATTTTCGGCGATGCGACTTTCCTGTAATTTTTGCGATAGTAATGAATATGCCGATTGTGCTGCTTCTAACTCGCGTTCTAATTCGCGCTGCCTTTGTTCTAACTGCGGAACGTTGTTGAGTTTTTGCGTATATTGTGCTTGTAGTTCGGATAAAGCCGAGAGTTGACTGCTTAAACCTAAACGTCTTGCTTCTGAATTTGCCAATTGCTGTGTCAAGTTTTGCTCGTACGGGCTAATTTGTCCATTAGTTGCTTGTTGCAGGTTAGTATTAACAGCACGTTGCGTTCGTTGTTGTAATAAACGCTCTAAGTCAGCTTTGCGCGATCGCAGCGCGACAAGGGTAGGATGATCTTCGCGAAAACGGCTTTCATCCGTAACGATTTGCGCTTCTACCTGTTGAATTTCTTTGAGTAACTCTTGTACTCCAGGAGTCTGGCTAATCGATGTCTCTACACCTGCGGTTGTTAGATCTCTGCCTAACTCTTTTTGTAAAAGTGCTGACTGCGCTTTGGCATCGGCGAGTTGCGTTTGTGTCGCGTTAATTTGTTTTTGCAGTTCAGTATTGATATCAACGGCAGCGCGGCGTTCTTCTTCTGCGGCAACGATTTTGTTTTCTTCTTTGAACGATCGCAATGCTAATTCTGCTTGGTTGAGGGTTTCTCTGGCTCTAGGGATTTGATTTTCAATAAACTCGCGCGCGGCTACGGCTTCTGTGCGGCTACTGAGAAAATTATTTTCTAAATATACCGCCATCAGGGTATTGACAACAGCAACAGCAGTTTCTGGATTGCGATCTTGATAAGAGATTTGCAAGATATCCGTACCCCGAATGTTACTCACATTGAGATTATTCAGAAACTGATTCAATCTCAGGGGATTACCATTTGCATCTCTAAGATCCAATCTTTGCAATGCTTTTTCGGCAACTTGTACCGAACGAATAATTTCTGCCTCTGTATCTAGAGGATTATTTTGCTGTTGCAGAGGATCTAATTGTCCAATGTTTGTTTCTACGCCAGTAATTGAAGAAGTTGCATTTCCTCTTCTAAACAAGAGTTTTCCTTCCGCAATGTATTGCGGCTTTTGGAGTATCAAGCCCAGCATAAATAGCGAAAGAACTGATCCAAATGCAACCGAGGAAGGTAGCCACTGCCGCTTGAGGATGCGCCAGTAACGTTGGAACCCTCCAGTAGATTCCCTAGATTCCATAATTCACTTGTAGAAAGGTTTTCCGATGAATGTAGGAAATTATTCTTAGTAGATCCTACCGCAATATATTGTTTGATTGAACTACAGGATTTAGCAATAATGTACTAACCAGGTGGATATAACTAAACATCTACTTGTTGGGTAATCGGTACTGTTTAATCAATTACCAGTTACCAATAACCAACCTTTTAGTGACCTTTACTTTCATCCACTGACTTACAGTAGACAGATTTACCATCAAGATTTTCCTCCTGTATTATCCACCGATTCTTGATCGCCACGCGACTGTGATAATCGGCGTTGCCATTGGGCATCTAGTTTGTCGGAGCGTTCTACTTCTTGTTCTAGCAGATCTGTTTCCGTACTGTAGATTAAATCTTCCTGAGTAATCACTGTATTCGCACCAAATTGTTGCGCATAGGACATTTTTTGTTGTAACGTCGCATCAGGAATGGCTAAAGTTCCGGCTCTGAGTTGTCGCTGACGATTGCGATCGCTAATTCGTCGATTCCGCCCTTTGATCCAGAAATAGCGCACGAGGGGAACGGCTAAGAACGCAGTACCGTAGCCCAGAAGTAACCAATAAATTCCTTGCGCAAACGCGACTAACCCTCCCAATTCAGCCGCGATCGCGCCATCGGCTAATAAATATCCTAAAAATACCGCACCGACAAAGTTTAATAATCCTAACCCTGCGGCTAAGGCAATTTGTCCTGAACTTGCCGCACTAAAGCGCCAGAGTGACTCTTGTAAGAACGGTGCAACCGCACGCGATCGCTGTTGCGCTGCACTGACTTGTAATTCGGGAAAGTGATAGACTAACTGTCCCTGGGGACTAACTGCCGGTTGTCCGTTAAAACGCGTGAGTACGGGTAACATATAATCTTCGTACTCTTGTGCGTACCCCGAACCGATATCATCAAGATACGGCGCAATTTGTTCTGCAACAACGGCACCAGAGTTATTCCGAATGACAGTTGCGATCGATTGCCAGCGCTGTTCTTCTAAGTTAGCGTTGGGATTGCCATCACCGAATAAAAACGAGAAGATCGCTTCTAAAAAATTAAGTTCGTTTTTTTCGCGGCGTCGTTGTTGGTAACGCGTATCGTAGTCTGGGTAAAGAAACCAATACCAATTAGGACCAATCCAAAAGTGGGGCATATACACCATACCACCACTCGAATGATTGCCGCGATCGTCGTTATCGCGATTTATCATACTGATAATAATAAAAATGCTGAGAAAAATAATTGCGATCGACAGTAACAAAACAATACCGAAGGAAATCCGAATCAAGTAAAATAAAATACGCCAAACTCTTTGCCACCAAGCTTGTAGTCGTAATCTCCAAAACTTGTTTCGCAAAACTGTGCGGAGATTTTTGGGAAACTGATAGACAATTTCACCTGATTCAGCAACTTGCATATGTCCACCAGCTTCGGAAGCAAGCATTAATAATCCCTGCTGTGCCAAGCTGACGTTTAATCCTGATTGCGTAGCAACATCTCCAACCGTAACGCGGTAGCCTAGTTGCTCTACAGCTTGCATAATTGTGGGATTTGGAGCCATGATATCCTCAGTCAAAAATCAGCTTCCTATCTACCAGTATAAAGTTCTGCCTTTTGGCGGTTGAACTGTTTGATAAATTGCAACTTGCGATCGCGCCACAATCGCTTACGTTACAATGTGTTTCTCACCTTGCTAAAACAAGTATTCATAACAATTAAACTCAGCAGTACTAGATAATATTTAACGAATGACTTATGGTTAAGTACACTTTGCCGCAAAGCCCAGAAATTATCCTGAATGTTCCTGGCAAAGATTCGGCAAAAGCACGAGATAAAGCAATGGATCAGCTAATGGAACTTATGGATGAAGGTAAGTTACCTACTGATCTCGCCGAAGGTTTTAGTTCTCAACAGTTAATTGAGGTAAAAGAAGCAGCCACAGATACCACGAGTGATGAAGATGCCGTGACGCAAGCAGTACAAGTTTTGAGTAATCTTGCTACGCTTAAGCTCAAAGTGCAAGAATCGCGCGAAGAAGCAATGGCTGTACGTGCTGCGATTGATGTATTGTTTACAGATAAATCTGTCAGCGAAGAGGAAATTACTCGGATCAAAGAAGGCTTCAAAGCATTAAAAAACTTTGCGCAAGTGAATTTGCGTTATCAAGAAGCAAGATCCAAAGCCGAAGAAGCGCGGAATATACTCGATCGCGCTTTAAAATCGGCAGAGTCTTAAATAGCAGGCTTCTAGATTCTCAGCTATAGACGTTTTTCTAAAGTAGAAACTCGCTTTTCTAGGTTGTTAACTTGTTGCTTGACTTCTACTACGAGCGTTGCTAATCTATCAAACGTTTGATCTTGGCTCAATTGCGCTCTTGGTCCTGGTGGTGCTGGTGTAATTGTTGATGGTGTTCGCGGTGATTGTCCGCCGCGCGATTGATTGAGTTGGGCTTCAATACGGTTGAGTCGCGATTGCACACCGCGAAGATCGACTTCTAGGGCATTAATGCGTGATTGCGCTTGTGACGCCGCTGGATCGACGAGTAAATTTCCCCATACAAAGACGACGGCGATCGCCGCAAGACTAAACCAGATAATTTTTCTAAACATTGTTGTTGAATGCGAAGGTAAACCGCTAGTTTTGACGCCGAGTTGTTACAAAAAGTCTTCCTATTGACGAAAGGAGAATTCTCATAGACAATCGCTGTACTTCAACTTTAACTAATGCCAATGTGTATTAATCAGCGATCGCGGTCATGCTAACGCACCTGCATAAACTTCTCTCACCGCAGAACACTAAGTCTAGCATTCAGATTAAATTCTGGTTAAGTCTAAGTCTCGTCTTGACCGCTGTTTATGGCATTCTAGCGCTTCAGCAAGCTTTTAGCAGTGAGTATGTAGTGCAAGATGATGCGCGACAACACGTTTTCTGGATGCGGCGGTTTTTAAACTCGAAATTATTTCCAAATGATTTAACTGCTGACTATTTTCAGTCAGTCGCACCCCTAGGATACACAATTCTATATCGCAGCTTCGCTGTTGTAGGAATTGATCCGCTGTGGTTAAGTAAAATTTTACCACTAATTTTAGGATTAATGACAGCAAGTTACAGCTTTGGTGTTTGTTTACAAATATTACCTCTACCTATAACTGGGTTTATTGGAGCAATTCTTCTTAATCAAAATTTGTGGATGCAAGATGGCTTAATTTCAGCTACACCAAAAGCGTTTATTTATCCCTTATTTTTAGCATTTCTTTATTACTTTTTGCAACGTTCTTTGCTACCTTGTTTAGTTGCGATCGCACTTTTAGGATTATTTTATCCCTCATTAATTTTTGTTTGTATTCTCATTTTGCTTTTTCAGTTTTTTCATTGGCGACGGTGGCGATTACAACTAGCTTTTAATCGTCAAAAATACATCAGCATCGCCGGAATTGGAGTAGCAATTTTAGTTCTTTTACCCTATGCACTTTCTTCGAGTGAATTTGCACCAACGATCGCCGCATTGACTGCAAGAACTTTACCTGAATTCTTACCAGGAGGAAGAAGCAGCTTTTTTATCAACGATGCTTGGGAGTTTTGGTTTAATGCGAGTCGCAGCGGTATGCGGTTAACTTCGGCATTAATGCCACCACTAGTTTATACTGGGCTATTGCTACCAATTATGTTACGGTTTCCATCGCAGTTTCCTTTAGCAACTAAAATTCGCCCTACTATTATTCTCTTACCACAGATGATACTTGCATCTTTGGTCATGTTTTTCGCTGCCCATGCGCTGATATTTAAACTGCATCTTCCTAGCCGCTATACGCAGCATAGTTTGCGGATTATCTTGACAACCGCCGCCGCGATCGCCTTAACGTTGTTACTCGATACTCTCTTGCAGCGATCGCGCACTTCTCGTGGAAGGATACTTGACTACTTAAAACGTGCTTTTGCGTGTGTAATTGCTATTGTTTTGATATTTTATCCATCCACATTAAATCAGTTTTTATGGACAGGTTATATTGTAGGAAATAATCCTAGTTTATATCAGTTTTTTCAACAGCAACCACCAGATATTATTATTGCTTCGCTAGCAGATGAGGCTAATAATTTACCTACTTTTGCTCAGCGGTCTATTCTCGTTGGCAGTGAATATGCTATTCCCTATCATTGGGGATACTATCGTCAATTTCGTCAGCGTACGCTCGATCTCATTCAGGCGCAGTATAGCCAAGATTTAACTGAGGTGCAGCAATTCATTCAAAAATATAATATTGATTTTTGGCTATTAGAAAAGAACGCTTTTACTCCAGCGTATGTGACAAGCGATCGCTGGATAAGACAATTTCAACCACTTGCTACAACTATATCTCAACAACTACAGCAGCAAGCCCCAGCTTTAAGTAAATTTACCACCCAATGTACTGTTTTTGAAGTTGATAACTTTATTGTTCTACAAGCACAATGTATTCAAACACAATCTTAATGATATGAATGATAAATGACTCGTTATAAATATAATCTTCCTTACCTTCATTGTTTTTTAATTGCTGTCATATTACTTGGTATTTTTTTTAGATTCGTCAATCTCGATAAAAAAGTTTATTGGATTGATGAAGTGCATACATCAGTGCGCGTTGTTGGTTACAAAAAAACCGAATTTGTTGATGAAGTACCAAGCGATCGCATTATTAATATTAAAGATTTACAAGTCTTCCAACGCTTATCGCCGGAAAGAAATTGGTTCGATACAATCAATGCTTTAGCTGCAAATGCCGAACATACACCCGCATATTATGCGATCGCTCGTTTAGCAATGCAAGTTTTTGGGAGTTCTGTTGCTGCCACTCGTGGTGTAGCGGCTGTTATTAGTTTATTCGTCTTTCCCTGCATTTACTGGTTATGTTTAGAGTTATTTGCTACGCCACTTGTAGGATGGATCGCAATGGCTTTAGTTGCCGTTTCTCCAGTACACGTACTATATGCTCAAGAAGCAAGACAGTATAGTTTACTGACTGTAACTACATTACTAGCTAGTATTACATTTTTACGCGCTATTCGTCAAAAAACAAAGTTAATCTGGGGAATGTATGCTTTAACAGTTGTTCTAGGTTTATACTCCCATCTTTTATTTATTTTAGTTTCTTTTGCGCATGGTGTTTATTTGTTACTTCAAGAGCAATTTCGCGTAACCAAGAATTTTCTTGCTTATCTTATTGCTTCATTAGTTGGAATAGTAACATTAATTCCTTGGATAATTTTATATTTTATTAATGCAAGTAGTATTGGTGAATGGACAGCCCGTGCAATTAGTTTTGATACTTTAATAAAAAGATGGCTATTAAATTTTACTACTCTATTTTTTGATATCCAAGTCGCCTATAATAACGTTCAATTTTTTGATGTTGAAGCAGGCAATGATATTCAATTTAATGCTAATGATATTTTGCTATATGTAATTCCTGTATTTATAGCGCTAGTTGTATATGCATTTTATATTTTATGCAATTATACATCAACATCAAGTTGGTCATTTGTCGTTACGCTTTTATTCATTACTACTATAAGCTTGGTGCTACCAGATGTAATTTCTGGCGGACAACGCTCTAGTATCGCGAGATATTTGTTACCTGGTTATCTGGCTATACAAATAGCTGTTGCTTATTTATTTGCTAACCGTTTGACGGCGACTTATTTGAAGCATTCGCAGCAGAAAATATGGCAAATTATTTTAGCGATCGCGCTAGCGAGTGGAATTGTATCTTGTATTGTGAGTGCGCAAGCGGAAACTTGGTGGAACAAGTATAGTAGTTATTACAATCCTGATATTGCTGACATTATTAATCAAGCAAATCAGCCGCTAGTTATTAGTAGTCAAAAGCGAGTCAGTCGTATTACTTCACTGAGCTACGAACTTGAGCCTAAAGTCAGTGTATTGTTGGTGAGTGAAACTGAAATTCCTGACGCTATTAAACGATTTAGTGAAGTTTTCTTATTTAGACCTGATGCAGAATTGCAAGCAAGATTACAAAACCATCCTAATTATAAATTAGAACTCATCCATGCTCCAGGTCAACTTTGGAGAATACAAATAACAGTGGAGTCAGCTTAATTCACAGCTAGCGAAACGGTTGATGATGTTGGGGATTGACACAGCATCTTCAGCGCCTTGTTATTCTACGCAAAGTTTTACTTATAATCTTAATGCAATTAACTTTATCAAAAACTTTTACTTATATATATCAACAAAAAAAGTGAACATTTTATTCAAAAAAAATCAGAAAGTTGTAATATCCTGAACATAAGAATGCGCAACCGAGTCCATCTCAAACTTAATTGACTTTACTTACTTCATTAATAATCGAACTGAAAATCTAAAGTTACCTTTCTAAACGGCGTATAAATTTTAATACCTATCTAAGTATTGTCTTTCAAAGTTAATACTGTAGAAAGTAAAAAATAAGCTGCGGATATTTCTTTGGCATGGAGGTTGAATGAATAGAATTTCTCGACGTAGATTTATTGTCTTTACTGGAACATCATCGGTAAGTTTAATCGCGCTAAAGGGATGTACAGCCAACACTGGAAATCAATCCGCTTCGCTTGTTACCGAACAATCTCCTATATCACCTAGCGATGAGAAAGCCCTTTACGAAGCTGCAAAAAAGGAAGGAAAGCTTGTTCTATATACTGTTTTTTTTACCCAAGAAATTGTTAATGAAATCGGTGCGGCGTTTACCGCTAAATATCCAGGAATTACTTTTGAGGGAACTCGTAATGCTGCTGCTACTTTGTTTCAAAAAATTAACCAAGAAATCCAAGCTGGTTTAAGAGTAACAGACGTTTTTGGAACGACTGACATTAGTCAAATGATCCAGTTAAAAGATCAGGCAAGACTCTTACAATACGAACCGGTAAATAAAGCAAATATTCCTGAACCGTATCGCAATCTCGATCCTGATAACTTCTATCAAGTGGGTGCTTTGATTCCGATTGTGATTGCATACAACACCAAAAAAATATCAGCAACAAATGTTCCTAGAAGTTGGAAAGATTTAGTGCAAGAGCAGTATAGAGATCAAATTGCTACAGGTAGTGGTGCAGCAAGTGGACAAGTAGGAACTTGGGCGATCGCAATGCAGCAAAAGTATGGTTGGGACGAGTATATTGTCAGATTTAATCAACTTAATCCTAAGCTAGGGCGCTCAATTAACGATGTCATTCCAGTTCTTGTATCCGGCGAACGCGCGATTGGAATTGCAACGCTGGGGCAAACATTAACGCGTAAAGCTCAAGGCGATCCACTAGAGGTCGTTTACCCTACTGATGGTGCAGTTGTCGTCGTGGGTCCGATTGGGATACTACGAAATGCGCCTCATCCGAATGCCGCCAAGCTATTTATGAATTTTTTAACGACGAAAGAGTATTCAGAGCTAATTGCCAAGTATTACGAGCAACCGCTCACAGCTGATGTTTCCATTGCTGGTGCGAAAACGCTTAAAGATATGCAACCTACAGTTCCTACTTCAGCGGAAATTCAACGCAATATCCCTGACGTGATTAGGAAGTGGCGTGATGTATTCGGTGCTTAAAGCAACGGAGGAAAAATTTTGACAACTCAAACTGGTATCGCAAGATTAATTGTTAGCCCACAGCGGTTTTTAAACCGTTGGCTTGGAAAATATGACTTTTCTTTCGTTTTCTGGATTGGCTTCATTGTTATTTTGCTAGTGTTGATTGGCTTGCCAAGCTATTGGTTAGTCTTGCGTAGCTTCATGCAAGTCAATGAAGGTGGGTTCACTCTCAGCAATTACATTGAGGTATTGACAAACCCACGCTTTCGCGAGGCGGCGCTCAACTCGTTGATGCTAGCAACAGGAACCGGAGTTCTCAGTGTTTTGATTGGAGTTCCTCTCGCTTGGGCAACTACTCGGACAAATATGCCGTTACGAGGACTCATGCGCGTCTTGTTGCTGGGGGCATTTTCGGTGCCTACCTTTTTGGGTGGAATTGCGTGGATTTTATTAGCTGCTCCGACATCAGGTTGGCTCAATCGGGTTTTTATCGAACTGACTGGGATAGAAAAAGGACCGCTTGATGTTTATACAATGTTGGGTGCAATTTTTGTAGTAGGAATCTACAGCTTTCAATATGTATTTTTGATGGTGAGTTCGGCGCTGGAGTTTGTTTCTTCAGAATTAGAAGATGCGGCGACAGTGTTGGGAGCGGGTACATTTGCAACAACATTTCGCATCACTTTACCACTTGTATTACCAGCGATTATTTCCGGCTTTATTTTGTCCTTTTTAGAAGCGATCGCGCTTTTTGGTTCTCCTACGCTAATACTGATTCCAGCGCGGATTAATATTGTAACAACCGAAATCTGGCAGCAGTTTCAATATCCTTCTAATGTTGAACTAGCTTCAGCTTTTTCGATATGTTTGGTTGTTATCACCGCAGCTTTACTGTTATTGCAACGTCGTCTGCTGGCGCGCAAGGGCTACACTACGCTGACGGGGAAAGCTGGACGAAAACGTTTGATTAACTTGGGATACTGGAAATGGGCGTTTCTAGCTTTTTGCTTACTTGTTGCTACGCTATCGCTGTTTTTACCGGTTTACGTTCTATTGCGTACTGCGCTATCAAAGTCTTGGGGACGCCCACTGGATGCTTCTAACTTGACACTTGCCTGGTTTGAAGATGTGTTGTTTAAGCAGCCTTTTACCTCAGGCGCGATCCAAAATACGCTCATTTATGCTGCTGGCGCAGCGACGTTTGCGATGTTAGTTGGCATTGTGATAGCTTACATCGTTAATCGCAAATTGGTACGGTTTTATAGAGTATTAGGCTTTCTCCCAATGCTACCTTTAGCAATTCCTGGAATTGTGATTGCTGTTGGGATTTTTTCTGCTTACTCGCGCCCGCCGTTAGTACTGTATGGCTCAGCAGCAATTTTGATTATTGCTTTTACAACACGATTTTTACCGATCGCCTTTTCTAACGCTGGTAATATTTTCACAAGTATCAATCCTGAGTTGGAACTCGCGGCGCGTAATCTCGGCGCAACTCAGGCAACAACAGTACATAAGATTACTGTACCTTTGGTACAGCGCGGTTTAATCAGCGGCTGGCTTCTCGTGTTCATCTTATCGGTGCGCGAGCTAAGTTGTGCGATTCTACTCTACACAAATAACACGCAAGTCATTTCCACTGCTTTATTTCAATTGGTAACAGAAGGCAGCTACGAACGTGTAGCCGCATTAGGAATCGTGATGCTCGCAATTATCTTCACCACAATAGGTATTACTTACAAGTTCCTGGGACGCGATTTCATGCTCGAAAAAGGCTAGAACACTCAAATCAAAAATTCTATGGCAAGCATTACAATCGACAATTTAACCAAATACTTTCAAAATAGCTGCGCAGTTGACCATATCGATCTGAATGTAGCCGATGGCGAGTTGATTGCTTTGTTAGGTCCTTCGGGTTGTGGTAAAACAACAACATTGCGAATGCTAGCAGGTTTCGTGTTTCCCGATGAGGGACGAATCTTAGTAGGCGATCGCATCGTTTCTTCTCCACAAAAAACTGTGCCGCCAGAGAAGCGCAACATGTCAATGATTTTTCAAAGTTACGCGATTTGGCCGCATAAAACGGTGTTTGAAAATGTAGCATTTGGACTCGAGTTGCGTCATGTAGGACGCGAACAGCTACGCGCGCGCGTAAACCGAGCCTTGGAAATTGTACACTTAACTAGATTTGCTAATCGTTATCCCTCAGAACTGTCAGGAGGGCAACAGCAGCGCGTCGCCCTAGCACGCGCGATTGTTGTGGAACCACAGATTTTGCTCTTAGATGAGCCACTGTCTAACTTAGATGCAAGCTTGCGAGATGAAATGCGCAATGAAATCCGCAATCTCCACGATCAACTCAAACTCACAACGGTGTATGTTACTCACGATCAAGGAGAAGCGTTGGTGCTTGCAGACCGAATTGTTGTGATGTATGAAGGTACTATTCAACAAGTAGGCACTCCCGAAGAGATTTATGAAAGTCCAGCAACCGAGTTTGTGGCGCGGTTTATTGGACGTTGTAACGTGCTTCCTGGTACTTTGTTAGCTTCGGGACAAGTAGATGTGGGAGGCGCATTAATTACAGCGAAAAACTATGCCCCAGGAGTTTATCCTGGTCAAGCAGTCGCATTAAGCGTACGTCCTCACTCGATTATCATGGACCCAGTTTATTGCCCGACGGACAATCCAGGTATGAACTGTTTTAGTGCTTGGGTGGAACACCACAACTATTATGGAGAATTTCGCGAGTATACTGTGCGCTTAGATAACAGCAATATTGTTTTGAGCGTGGTAACTTCTCCTCATGTCCGTCACCAAATCAGCGAACAGATGTATCTAGCAATTCCTGCTGAATGCTGTCGTGTAGTTCCTCAGAGTGCTACTACTACTCACGTATCGGAAACGATCGCCACAGCAGCGGCTGTAACTTGAGATGATCTTATGACTTCACTTACTCACAAATCAGCAACACTACTCGATCTACTTATTGGAGAAGACGATCGCCCAGCAATTGTTGCACCGGATAAACCAAGTTTGACTTATCAGCAACTACGTCAGCAAATTGTCGAACTCGCCGCACAGTTGAATCACTTGGGAATTAAACGCGGATCGCGAATTGCGATCGCAATGCCGAATGGTTCAGAAATGATTTTAACTTACCTGGCTGCGGCAACGTGCGGTACAGCCGCGCCGTTGAATCCTAAATATAAACAAGAGGAATTTGCGTTTTATTACGAAGACACGCAAGCGATCGCGCTGATTGTTCTTGGTGATGGAATTGCGGCGGCGCAAGCGGCGGTAACTCCTGAGATGATGCTTATTCAAGCGACGCCAAATTCTGATGGTACGTTGTCTTTACACAAGATTCAGGGAAAAGAATATCCACCGCAAACGATTGAACAAGCTGAATCAGAAGATGTCGCCATGATTCTGCATACGAGTGGGACGACAAGTCGCCCGAAGCGCGTACCAATTAAACATCGTCATCTGGCGGCTTCGGCGCGGAATATTATTGGCACTTATAACTTGAGTGGAAGCGATCGCGCTTTGTGTATTATGCCGCTGTTTCACGTTCATGGAATTGTCGCCTCGATGCTATCAACTTTAGCATCAGGGGGAACTGTGATTTGCCCAAATGGGTTTAATGCAATGGAGTTTTGGCGGATTTTTAGCGAGTTTCAACCGACGTGGTACTCAGCCGTACCAACAATGCATCAACTGCTACTCGCCCGCGCCGAACGCAATCAAGAGGCGATCGCTAAAAGTCGTTTACGATTTATTCGTTCGAGTAGTTCCTCGCTACCTCCAGTGGTGTTAGAACGCCTCGAAGCGACGTTTCATGTTCCGGTACTAGAAGCATATAGCATGACCGAAGCATCGCACCAAATGACTTCCAATCCTCTACCTCCTGGTACGCGCAAAGCTGGTAGTGTAGGGTACGGGTTCGGCGTGGAAGTCGGGATTATGGATGAAGCAGGTAATTTATTAGAAAACGGACAGTTGGGCGAGGTTGTTGTTAAAGGTGCTAATGTTGTGGATGGTTATGAAAATAATCCTGAAGCCAATGCTAAAGCGTTTACCCAGGGTTGGTTTCATACCGGCGATCAAGGTGTAATTGATCGTGATGGCTATCTTTCTTTGACTGGGCGCATCAAAGAGTTGATTAACCGAGGCGGAGAGAAAATTTCTCCTTTAGAAGTTGATAATGTTTTACTGCGTCATGCGGCGGTTGCAGAAGCACTGACATTTGCAGTTCCCCACAAAACTTTAGGTGAAGATATCCACGCGGCAGTGGTTTTGAAAGATAGTACTGTTAGCGAACAGGAATTACGCAAACATTGCTCAGAACTTCTCGCAGAATTTAAAGTTCCCCGTCAATTGCATATTCTAGAAGAGTTACCCAGAGGCGCAACGGGTAAATTGCAACGGTTGAATATGGCAAAGTTGCTGAATATTGGGTGAATAATACTGTTTTGCTTTAAAGTTTCTATAAAGCAGAGGAAGCAGAGGGGGTATTAATTGTAGTTCTTAGTTAGAGAATTAGTGTAAGCGGTTATGAAAATTTGTATTGTTGGTGCAGGTGCGATCGGGGGATACATCGGGGCTAAATTGGCGCTAGCTGGCGAACAAGTTACGTTAATTGCACGCGGCGCGCATCTGCAAGCAATTCAACAACAAGGTTTAACGCTACGCAATGCAGATGGTACAGCAGAGTTGATTAAAGATGTCGTTGCAACACAAGATATTTCAAGTGCGGGTACGCAAGATGTTGTTATTTTGGCATTGAAAGCACAGAGTGTACCAGGTGTTGCGCCTAATTTACCTGCATTGTATAGTGCGGAAACAATCGTCGTGACTGCACAGAATGGCATTCCTTGGTGGTATTTTCGCAAGCTTGAAAGTCCCTATGCCGATTATCAAATTCAGTCGGTCGATCCGCAAGGAATCGTAGAAGCACACATTCCTGTTGATCGCGTGATTGGCTGTGTCGTGTATCCAGCAGCGGAAATTGTCGCGCCTGGTATCGTACAACATATCGAGGGCGATCGCTTTTCTTTAGGCGAACTTGATGGTACAAAAACTTCTCGCATTCAACAACTCTCGCAAAGTTTCCGTCAAGCAGGAATCAAAGCGCCTGTCCGCAACCAGATTCGGAATGAGTTGTGGGTGAAACTGTGGGGAAATTTAGCGTTTAACCCGATTAGTGCGTTAACAAGATGCACATTAGAAGAGATTTGTCAATATTCCTTAACGCGCCTCCTGGCAAAAAATATGATGCTTGAAGCGCAGGCGATCGCCGAGAAACTGGGTGTAGAGTTTGGCATTTCGCTTGAGCAACGCATCGAAGGCGCAGAAAAAGTCGGCGCGCACAAAACCTCGATGCTACAAGACATTGAAGCACAGCGTCCAACTGAAGTTGATGCCATTGTCGGTGCTGTTGCCGAACTTGGAAAATTAACGCAAACCCCAACTCCCTACATTGACGCCATTTATGCGAGTGTCAAGTTACTCGAAAAAACTCTAACCCGCTAAGGCAATACCATCGGCACGCGGTTCAGAAGCTGCGATTAAGGTTTCTCCTTGCCGTAAGATGATTTGACCTTTGCCAAAGTTACGCCGCTCGGCGATAATTTGAATATCATGTCCGCGATCGCCTAATGCGAGTGCAACTGAATGCGGTACGGTTGGTTCGAGTAACACTGTTTTCCCTGTCGTAAATTGCCAGCGGGGTGCGTCTAAAGTTGCTTGCGGATTCATGTCATAATCAGCTAGGTTAACGACAACTTGCAGATGTCCTTGCGGTTGCATATGTCCTCCCATGACGCCGAATGGTCCTAAGGGATTGTTGTCTTGCGTGAGGAAGCCTGGAATAATTGTATGAAAAGGACGTTTTGCAGGTGCAATTTGATTTGGGTGTCCGGTTTGTAGCGTAAAGCCTGAACCGCGATTTTGTAATGCAATGCCTGTTTCAGGAACAAGAATTCCACTACCAAAGCCCATGTAGTTTGACTGGATGAAAGACACCATCAAGTCGCGATCGGCGGCTGCAAGATAGACGGTTCCGCCTTTGGGTAGATTAGGTTGTGCGAATAGCGCGTGGTTGCTAATTAACTCGCGTCGCTGTGCGGCGTAAGTTTTATCTAAAAGGCGATCGCTTGTTACTTGCATAAATTCAGGATCGCCGACGTGCGCGTGAACATCTGCAAACGCAAGTTTCATCGCTTCAATTTGCAGATGATAGCTTTCCACCGACTCGCGTGGATAACGCGATAAATCAAAACCTTCCAGAATATTCAACGCCATCAATGCGGCAATTCCTTGCGTATTTGGGGGAATTTCCCAAACGGTTAAATCGCGATAATTTGTCGAAATGGGTTGCACCCAGTCGGGTTGATGCTGTGCTAAATCTTCTTGTGTTAGCATTCCTCCTGTATCGGCGGCAAAATTTGCAATTTTCAGCGCTAAATTTCCACGATAGAAACTTTCTCCACCAGTTTCAGCAATTTCGCGTAGTGTTTGCGCGTGAGCAATGCTTCCCCATATTTCACCTGCACGCGGGGCGCGATCGCCTGGAAAAAAGACTTGTTTGAACGGTTGAAATTCTGAGGCGTTGAGTGCTAAAAGATTTGATGCAGCTTGCCAGGCTCGCGCAGTTTCGGGAGATACCGGAAAACCTTGTTCAGCATAGCGGATCGCCGGTACAAACAATTGCTCAAATGGTAATTTTCCCCAACCTTCCCACAGCGATCGCCACGCGGAAACAGCCCCAGGTACAGTGACGGTTAACCAACCCGCAAGCGGAATTTGTAGTATGTCATCAACTTTGAGATATCGCGGGCTTTTGCCAGAAGCATTCAATCCATGTAATTTTCCATCCCAAACTAATGCAAAGGCATCCGCACCAATGCCATTAGAAGTCGGTTCGACGACTGTGAGTGCGATCGCCATTGCTAACGCCGCATCGACAGCGTTACCACCAGCCCAAAACATTTCCATTGCAGCCAGCGTTGCTAATGGTTGACTGGTACTGGCGGCATAATTTTTCCCTAAAATCACGCGTCGCGATGCAGCATAAGGATATTGCGTTAAGTCGAACGACATTAAGTTAACCTTGAGACTCTACCTTTGACTGAATTGAGTTTAAGTCAAGATCGAATTTGTCGGCGATCGCTTCCATAATGCGTGCTGCTTCGGGCGTAATAATGCGGTCTTTTTGCGCAATTCTATAACACTGGGCTAGTAAAGGAATCGCAAAATCACGATTGAGTTGATTGAGGAGAGTGTCTAACGGTTGAGGTGATTTAATATTATTGCCAATGCTTGCTAACGAAGACTCGCTGAAGTTGAGGTTTTTTAATTCGGGGAGAATCTCTTCCCACGATTTTTCTGGGTGACTTGCAAGGATCATGTGTACCAGAACTTGATCCATAACAGCTTCTTGAGCGATCGCCGTTTCAGCATAGCGATCGCTTTGTTTTGTGATCTCTGCAAGCGTTTCCTCAGAATCAATCGAAGTATTTTGATCTAACTTCGCTTCATAAAAGCGACACGCTGCATATCCGACAGAATACATAATCGCCGCATTAGAACTTGAACCAATCATTGCCCCAGCAAAGGGAATATTCCGTAGTAAGCCTAAACCTGCGGTACGTAACAAACGCCCACCCCCTAATGCTAAGCCAAAAATCGCCAGTACTTCGCCTTTGCGCGCGGGTTCTTTTAAATCAAGTCCATACGCCGCTGCAATTTGATAAACCATTTCTGCTTGTAGGCGTGTCGTTGCAGCTAAATCAACCGCAAGCAGTGCTAAAGCTGCCCCTGGTAAGATACTACTTGCTAAACCTATGCCACCTGCATACGTTGCCTTTTCCACCATGATGCGATGTGCAATTTCGCTAGGTGACTCGTTAGGATACTGTTGTTGTAGCTTTCTGACTTCCTCGGTAGCTTTTTCAAGATCGACGTTATCGGTTGCGCCGACTAACCATTGCAGATTAAGCACGCGCGAAAAGCGCTGTACTATCCAATTATCGCCAACAAAGTTAACCGCTTCGCCCGCAGTCTGCGTTGCTTGCGCAATGAGATCGTGCGTTTGTTTCGCGGCGGCTTCACCGACTTCCACAGCAGTTTGTGCTAGCGATAACCCTGTTTGGGCTGCGGTAGTGGCAACTGCTACTGTGACATCACCAACGGTTTTGGCAAAGAAATCAAAGAAAGATGGTGAATCGTCTGTGGTATTTGGTTGTGTAGGTGGATTCGGAGCTTTGTTTTCGGTTTTTGGCGGGAGAATCGTCACTTCAACATCCGATGCATCAGACGCCGGTGACCGTTGTTGAGATTTATCTTGCATGAGTAAGTGTATGATTTAAATCGACTTCACTCTCCCTTGTAGCCGAAATTCTAGGTATAAAACATCTATCTGCGATCGCATCTTCGCTAGCAGCAAAGTAGATTTTTGGGCGATTGCAATCGAAGGCATCATATTTAAATCCATTGATGGTAACTAGTCACCCGTCACAAGTAACTAGCCACAAAGAAAAGCTATTTAACTGGAGATGATATCATAACTCGCTTTTACCCCTGATCTCTGACCTCTGACCCGTGCTATTCGCCGTCGCTTGTACAATTCGATTATCTAATTTAGTCGCCAAATCTTGCAGTGATGCTTGTGGTGTCGTGCGATTTAAAGACATAACTGCGGTGAATACACCCACATTACCCCGCCGAAAGCTACCGACATCAACTTGCGCTTTTTGATTCAATGCACCAATTGCTAGCGTCGCGCCTGCGGAAGAGTTACCAACATTCAAGCGATTCGGTTGGTGTTCGAGAAGTCTAGCAGCTACGCCAATTTGCGGTTGTAATTTAGTAAATAACTGTTGCCAGTATTGTGGTTGTTCAACTTGTCGCAGATTTGCATCAAAGCGTAGTAAACTCAGTGGTTGATTAGGGATTGTTGTTGTAAAACCTGAGACAACTTCTAATGTGTCGCGGTTGACGTACACAAAATAATCGTTAATTTGCAGATTTTGTTTTGTTAAAAGTGGTACAAAATTACTTAAGTAAGCTGCAAGTTGTGGTTTAAAAGCTGAAGGAATTTCTTCAAAACCTGCGGGTAAGTCTTCAATCCTCAAAGTTGTAGCAGGTGATACAGTTTTTTGTGCTAATTGCACAGTGAATGGTGTTGCAGCATTTAAGATTTCTACTGAAAATGAAGTGAGTAGCGTACTTGTGACAACAGCTACGGTAAAAAGCGATCGCCGCCGGCGCTGAGATACTTGCAATGAATTGCTGACAGCAGTTTTCATTACCAAACGTTTTTATGCTCTGAACCTACAAAAAATACTGACTTCTTTTTGCATTGCTTTAGTTCCTACGCTGGTTCCTTTAGCTTTCAAGTGCGATCGCGATGGAAATTATTTCATCCTAACATCAACGCTTTAGGGTAAAACAGGACTTCTACGCGTCCCCATTTCGACATAAAATTCTTAGAACATCCTGACGTTCTCCCGCTTACTGGTCTGTTCCTTAACCCATAATTTTTAGATTACTATGGCTATTGGCTACGTTGCCCTTGTCCTCCACGCTCATCTCCCGTTTGTTCGTCATCCCGAAAGCGATTACGTACTTGAAGAAGAGTGGCTTTATGAAGCCATCACAGAAACGTACATTCCTCTACTGCAAGTCTTTGAAGGACTTAAGCAAGACGGGATCGACTTCAAAATTACGATGAGTATGACACCGCCGTTGGTGTCGATGTTGCAAGATTCGCTGTTGCAAGAACGCTACGATCAGCATTTAGCCAAGCTAGAAGAATTAGCAGAACTCGAAGTCGAATACAACAAGCACAACGGACACATTCGCTATCTTGCTGAACACTACGCCACAGAATTTAATAACGCCCGCAATTTATGGGAACGGTACAAAGGCGATCTCGTCACCGCATTTAAGCAATTTCAAGACACTAATAACTTAGAAATTATTACCTGTGGTGCAACGCATGGCTATTTGCCGTTGATGAAGATGTATCCTCAAGCTGTGTGGGCGCAAATTCAAGTTGCTTGCGAACACTACGAACAAACGTTTGGTTGTGCGCCTAGAGGCATATGGCTACCCGAATGTGCGTATTATGAAGGTTTAGAGCGAATGCTTGCGGATGCAGGCTTGCGTTACTTCTTGACAGATGGACACGGTATTTTGTACGCGCGTCCGCGTCCTCGTTTTGGCAGTTACGCACCTATATTTACAGAAACGGGTGTTGCGGCGTTTGGACGCGATCACGAATCTTCGCAGCAAGTTTGGTCATCAGAAGTCGGTTATCCTGGTGCAGCAGAGTACCGCGAGTTTTATAAAGACTTGGGATGGGAGGCTGATTACGAATATATCAAGCCCTACATCATGCCCAATGGACAGCGGAAAAACACGGGTATTAAATATCATAAAATTACTGGACGCGGTTTAGGACTATCTGATAAAGCGCTTTACGATCCTTACTGGGCGCGAGAAAAAGCCGCAGAACACGCGGGCAATTTTATGTATAACCGCGAACGCCAAGTCGAGCATTTGTATGGAATAATGCAGCGATCGCCCATCATTGTTTCTCCCTATGATGCAGAATTATTCGGTCACTGGTGGTATGAAGGTCCGTGGTTCATCGATTACTTATTCCGTAAATCGTGGTATGACCAAGGAACGTATCAGATGACGCACTTAGCAGATTATTTACGCGTCAACCCCACACAGCAAATCTGCAAGCCTTCGCAATCGAGTTGGGGTTATAAAGGATTCCACGAATATTGGTTAAATGAAACAAATGCCTGGATTTACCCGCATTTGCACAAAGCCGCTGAACGCATGATCGAATTATCGCGGCGCGAACCCGTAGATGAATTAGAATGGCGGGCGCTAAACCAAGCCGCAAGAGAAGTATTATTAGCGCAATCCTCAGACTGGGCGTTTATTATGCGGACGGGAACAATGGTTCCGTATGCGGTGCGCCGGACGCGATCGCACTTGATGCGTTTCAATAAACTCTACGAAGACATCAACATCGGTAAAATCGATAGCGGTTGGCTAGAAAAAGTCGAGTCGATGGATAATATTTTCCCCAAAATCAACTATCGCGTTTATCGTCCGCTTTAAATTCAAATTATGGGGTTGGGTACTAACCTAACCCTTTGTACCAATACATGAAGCCTGTAACACTACAAAATCACCTGTTTCAAATACTGAACAGCGCTTAACTTCATTTGCTAATGCAGGAATTTTTCCTTGATGTAAGAAACTAATTGCTTGATTTGCCGCATCGTACTGTCTAATCCACCGACTGCGTGTGATATATACTGGATGCCAGGCTGAAGCTTCGATTAACCAGTAATCTATATCGTATTTCTGAATGAAACTTCGTACTTGTTGCAAATCAGGGCTGTATTGTGCAGCAATTAAATCATTCGTTCGTTGTCGAATTTGTGCATAGTAACCCTTATGATAGGGAACAGGAAATCCTACGCCACCTACTAAAATAGAACGTTGCGAAAACGAAGGAATATTCGCAGTTTCCTCGGTTAAAGAAGCAATGAGAATATCTTTTGGCTGCTGCGCAAAAAACTCATACAAAGCTGGAAATTTGCCGATAACGTAATCTGTTTTGGGAAACTTTTCTAGAAAAGCTGGTGAGATGATAACAGCAGTCAATAATAAAGTTGCTATTCCTAAAGCTAACCACTGATACTGTTTGGTATTTTGTTTAGTATGCGCAGCCCAATGTAATAAACCGTCTAATAATATGGCGATCGCAATTCCACCTGCGATCGCTGTCACAATTCTCAAACTATGCTCAGTATATCTCGTCGGCAGATGTAAGCGAAATAATAAAGCATGAGCAACAAAAAACATCCCTAACGATGCTAAGGTAATTTGTACCAAAAGCCAACCTTGAGAAGTTAGCTGTTTTATCAACGGAAATACTTTAGGGAAAAGCAACATCGGTAATAACAGCAGCGTTGCCACAATGGGTAAGATCGTTCCATACTTGGGCATCATGCCGCTACGCTGTCCAGTAAACCAGAAGTGTTGTGGAATATCAACAAAAAACTGACTCAAGCCTGTCGATCTAAACTCTGGTAAAGTTCTTGCTTCAGCAGGTATAATCACAGGACCATACTCTGAAGACTTTAACGCATAAACAGATAAAACGAGAAAAGCTACGCCTAAAGCGATCGCACAAAATAAATAGTCACGTCGATTCTGGGTAAATATTATCCTGCGATGCTGCCAACGAACCAATTGTAAAACTAAAATTCCTGCACAGATAAAGACGCCCTGGGGATAGAATAAGCCTAGAAGTGCGATCGCCACACAGACGAGCAATAAATTACGACGTAACAAATAGAATAAGAAGCCAGTAAATAGAGGATAGAAAAAAGCGACTGCTGTACCAGAAACTAAATCGTCGCGTAGCCATAAATACTGATTTAATAATAAAGTTGTGAGAAATCCTGCTAGAGGTATAGGAAAGATTTGTAGGCAAGTACCAAAACAAAATCCTGTTGTAATAACGCCTAATATTGTTGGTATAAATTTATTGAGCAACATAGGATCAATGCCCGTTGTTGCAAAGAAACGATATAAGTTTGTATAGCCTAACGGTGCGACTGATTGAAAGTAATCCGCTAATAAATCATTAGGAAATAAGCCAGGATCTAAAAAACGTCGCATCCAAAATACGTGCTGACGGGCATCGTCTTGGACAACATAATAACTACTAAAGCCTATTCTTAGACCTAAGAGACTATAAATTATAGCAAAAGTCAAACTGAGACTGAACCAAAATACTACTCTACGGTTGAATTTAATTTTTGGAGCAGTCACAAGCTTTTGTCGGCGCAAAGTTACCATAAGCAAAGAAATGTTTAGTTAATTAGATTTGAATAAGAAAAATATTTTATGTTTGTGAATTGGTGATTATATTCAATGTAATAATATGGGTTAACTAAGATTGTACAAATAGACATAAGAACCTTTTGTTTCAAAGGCATCAAGTTGGCTACCAAAGGTATCAAGATATGCCGTTACTCGTTCTTTTTCCTGTGCCCAACTACGCACGTGAGAAAATACAATCCACACTCTTGGCTTCCCACGTAACCTATCTAAATCTTTAGTGTATCTTTGCCATTCATTATCTGAAATACCCTGCCCATCTTGTTTATCTAAATCGTCTATACCCAAGATATAATCTTCGGCTTGATAACCAAATTTGTTAACATAATATTTAAATTGAAATTCTGCGCGTTGATATACATAGATGGTATCCTTCTGTTGTTGATGTTCTTTTATGTAAGCCATTACTGGTCGAATTTCTTGTTTTTCATACGGTCTAACAATCAAATATCCAGCAGTTCCTATTGGTGGAACAAGCAGTAATATCAAAATCAAAGTACCTATCTTGGCTTTTTGGGAAAGCTTTGTATACTTAATTGCTGCTGCGCCTTCACCAATTAAAAGAATAAAAAAAGGTGTAAGAAATAAGACGAGTCTACCATCAAACGGATAGAGATGTAGGTAAGTAGCAAAAAAAGTTACAATGATAGGAGATACAAATATTAATAAAATTCTTGAGTCTGTTTTAATCAAAGACGTACAACCTAGAAAAAATGTTAATATTGCAATCCCTAAAAATACATCTGGAAAGCCTAAAGGTTTATGGAAAAATTTCCAAAAAGTTGTTAGTAGCCACAAAAAATCAGTGAAAGATTTCGGAAAAGTACTACGACTTGCCCAAGAATTAAATAAATCTGTTTGATTAGCTAGAGATTGAAGACTAACAAAATAAAAAATACTAAAACTAGTAGCCCAAACTAAGTAAACTCCTAAAAGTTTTAGAAGTTTAGTCACTTCTTGATGGAGGAAAGTCAATAGCAATTGACTTAGTGCAAGACCAGCTAAAATAAATACAACCGAATGCGAAAACCAAATTAAAGTTCCGCCTAAAATACCGTATGTTACAACTTGTATATAATTGAGCTTGCTTTGGGACAAATCAATAAAAAGTAAACAAGCAAGTATTGCGATCGCTACATCGCTAGAGTACTGTTTGACTTCTGTAGCATAGTAAACTATGATGTGCAAGCTAGAAAAAAGTGCTAATGAAATCCATACGGCAAAAGGTTGTAAGCAGCGTTGAGCTAATCGATAGAAAAGAAATAACGAGATAATTGCTGATAAGAAAGGAAATAATCTTAAAGAATACTCGCTACCACCAAATAACTGTATTGCTAACTTTTCTACAAAGAGAAAACCAAGAGGTGCAGCTTGATCGTAATCTAGTGGTTTGAGTAACTCAGTGTAGGAACGATTCACAATATTAAGCGCAAGTGCTGCTTCATCATTCCATAGCGAACGATTATACAAGTATTGCACCAAGCGTACTAAGATACCAAAACTAATAATCGTCCAAGGTAATCTCTGCGATGAAAATAATGCTTTATTGATAGTTATAATAAATTTATTATGTGTAGGTAATAATTGCATAGAATAGTTTAGAAGCGAAGAAATTTTTTATTTGCTTGCACAGTTTGAATCGTTGTAAGATACTGTCCTAAAAAAGGTAAGCCGGCGATCGCTGGTAGGAAATAGCGAGAAGTACAGAGTAAACCCAAAGCCGCAGCTGTTGGTGCGCTGAAATAAGGTTGATAAAAAACAATGAGTGCTGCATCGCGAGTACCAATACCAGCAAAAGTTAATGGTAGTAATCCTGCTAGAATAGCTAAAGGAGATAATGCCAAGTTTGTCAGAAAAGGTGTCCAAGCATTTAGTGCAAGAATAAAAAACCAAATCTGCAACAAATGAAGAAACCAAATAAAAATTGAGGTTGTGGCTATCCGTATTAAATGAACTTTATCACGCCAAAAATAATTATGCATTTGTCTCCAAGAACTACGGAGATTTTCTAATTTTGGGTGTATTTTTTTAGGTAGAATAAGTCTGATAATATCAAAAAATAACTCTGTAAATTGACGTGATGCAAGTAATAAGACTCCAGTAATTAAACCTAGAGTAACACTTGCTGTCATTACCCAAAAGAGCCAATTGTTTTGTGAATAAAATATTAATCCAAATACACACCAAAGTAGTAATGAAAGTAAATCGCAGGCTTTTTCAAAAATAACTAGCGATAGCGACAAAGAACCGCTCAAATGTCCTCGCTCTTTCATAAAATAAGCTTTAGCAATATCTCCCATTTTGGATGGGAGAATCATGTTCAAGACACTTGCGGCTAAAATTAAACGATTTGCCTCAAAAAAACCTAGACGCTTGCCTATAGGTATAAGTTGTTGTAATCTCCATGCTGTTAACATTGTTAAAGGAATAACCATCCCTAAACTAATTATTATCCACAAAATATTACTATTTTGAAAAACTTGAATTAATTGAGGAAAGTCTATTTTCCAATAAATAATGCCTAAAATAGTAAAACTGACAATGATAGAAAGCAGTCTTTTCATGTAACTAAATAAAAGTAAGTTTATTATCTTTTTCAGCTTGTAGTTTGCTCAATTTTAGAAATAACGCTCTATCTTTAGTGGTTCACCAGGAGCTAGTTTTCTTACTTTTTGTGTAAGATTAAACCATGATTGCATTTGATTGTGCTGAAATGTACGACTCATCACAACATATATAGAAGTTTGATCGCCGCCAATACCTGCATAAATGACATTATGCCAAGAGCGCGTATAAACTTCGTCAGTAATACACCATTGCCCACTATGCCAACGAAGTTTTCGTCTAAAGTAATAGGGAGCGTTTTGTTTACCTGTAATTAATAATTTTTGCAGAATTCTACGAATTAAATTTGGAAAGAAACGTCCGAAAGTAAGCATTACAGCGCGTAAAATAAGTAAGTTTGATGGTGTCATTTGTTTTTGCTTTGCCCATCCCATTGCCCCAGCAATCGTAATTTCATCATCACCAATCGTCATTTCATACGCATCAACTAAATGCGCTACACAATTTTTCAGTTTATTTTTGATTTCAACTTGTAAGGAGATTTGAGTATCAGAAATAATTAATTGATTGTTGCGAAATAGTTTGAAAACGCCACCTTTATTTAAGGCTAAATACAATACTGTATTTTCGCGTCGCTCAATCAAAATCTTTGCTTCCTTTAACCATAAACGCCCTTGAGGAGGTGTGGTGAGTGTAGGACGCTGTGGCACAAAATCACGCCATGCTAGTAAATAATTCCAAGTATGATGTCCAATAATATGATCGTCAGCATAGCAAGGTGCTAATCCTTTAGCGAGTCCCTCAAGGAAGCGATCGCTAATTTGTAATGCTTCTGGCATCCAGCGCCCGACTAATTCAAATCCGTGCGGAAAGAAGTTATAAGTATTACGACTGGTATACTCACCACCATAGGAACCATCAGGATGCACAAAATGGGCTGCTAGCTTGACGGCTTTAATCAGTGCTTCTTTTAGCTTGGCGTCGGGTTGGAGTTGATAAATTCTTGCTAAGCAGGAAATTGTCATCGTGTTGTAGCCAGGATCGCAGCCTTCGTATTCCTGAAACCAACCTTCAGAACTTTGCCAAGATAAAACGAGTTCTAGACGTTGCGCGATCGCCCTTTGCCATCGGGATGT
Organism: Gloeocapsa sp. PCC 7428; assembly: GCF_000317555.1. Lineage (GTDB taxonomy): Bacteria > Cyanobacteriota > Cyanobacteriia > Cyanobacteriales > Chroococcidiopsidaceae > Chroogloeocystis. Next base: position 4,863,404 of record NC_019745.1, on the reverse strand, counting down.
TTGCAATAAATGAGAAAGTAGTAAGAGACATAATGTAATTAAGGCTTGATGGTTGCTGAGTCGCCCGCTTTCTTGGTGGCTGGCTAACCAATCTGCCCGTTGGGAGAAAAACTGTAAAATTGCTGAATTATTTAGCTTGAACAGTACGTAACTATCGATACAAGCCAATAAGGAAAAAGCCGCCGCCCCACTCGCGCGTTCGTAAGGAAAGTAATCATCACACGAACCATCTTTGTGCGCGCTTCTCGCAGCATAAATAATACCTGCTTCTACCCAATCGCGCAGCACTGGTTGACGGTAAAAAGGATTATCTGGGAGATCAGTATTGTAGGCGAGAGCAAGTGGCAAAACAAATTCCTGTGCCATCCCACTCGGAAAATCGATAATCTTGTAATGCCAAAAGTTCCGATCAAAGCAGCCATAAGTAGGGCTATGCGGATTGCGATCTAGTAGTGTCAAGATTTTAGGAATGTTTGCTAAAGCACTACGGGCAAATAAATCGCGGTGAGACATAAACTTAGAATTTAAAGTTCAAAGTGAACATTGCTTCCTTGCTTGACAGGTGAGACATCTTTGACAGTTCGCTTTACTGTATCTGCGTCTACCCGCCGCATTCGTAATTGCACCTCTTCGATTAAGCGGCGATTTGCTGCCATTAAATCAGCAACTAACCCAAACATCCACAACTGAAAGCCAATTAAGATTAAAATCGCCGCCAGAATTAAACTTGGTACGCGCGTGCGTGTAGTAGTTTCAAAAAAGAAGAAGAATAACCAACGAAATCCTAATAATAACCCAACAATGAACGGCAAGCTGCCTAGAAACATGAAAAAGCGTAGTGGTTTGTAGATAATAAAAATGCGCAAGATAGTAAAAAGCGATCGCACAACGTATCTGGGCGTACTTTTAACTAATCGCGACGGGCGCATCACGGGATTCGTGTGAATGGGTACAGATGCGATCGCGATTCCTTTTTGCCCCGCTTGAATGATTGTTTCTAAAGTGTAGGTGTAGTTATTGAAGACATTGAGTTGTAATGCGGCTTCGCGGCTAAACGCCCGAAAACCACTCGGCGCATCAGGAATTTTAGTATTACTCGCGATTCTCACTACCCAACTCCCTAATTTTTGTAACAGTTTTTTTGATAGCGAAAATTGCTTAGTTTTCCAAATCGGTCTAGCACCAACGACAATTTCGGCTTGGTGTAATAAGATTGGCTGAATAAGTGTAGGAATATCCTCAGCGCAGTATTGATTATCTGCATCAGTGTTGACAATAATATCCGCCCCAGCTTTGAGACTTGCTTCCAACCCTGCCATAAACGCTTTGGCTAAGCCTTGGTTGGTTGGAAAACGAACAATGTGATCGACACCGTATGCTTTAGCGACTTCGATTGTGCGATCGCGGCTGCCATCATCAATTACCAACCATTCGATACAATCAATTCCAGGTAGCGATCGCGGTAATTCGGCTAGCGTTGTTCCTAAAGTATGTTCCTCGTTATAACAAGGAATTTGAATAATTAGTTTCATCATTGTCGATGGCGTGCAGCTTTCCTTGAGTAAAAGCGCATAAAATGACTGCACTTACTCGCAGAACTCGGATGGAGCTAAATTGTATAGCAAGCTCCACCTTATGAGTCCTAGAGTTAATAACAATTCAAGGAAATACTTCCTAAGTGAGTTTAGGAAATTGTCTGCGTGATATCAGCGTCTACCAGTAGCGTCGCTGCGCCAGATGTGTAGCGATCGTACACAATACCATTAAGTGTAGTTGGTGTATTACTCAATAACCATCCTTGTCCTATAGACGTCACCGCATCACCCGCATTACCGTTGACAATCAGTTGATTCGTCGTATCGGATAAATCCAACAAGTCCAACCGCGTTAGATTCAAACTATTGTTACCAGTACCTGTCAAGTCAATAATTTCGATGCCTTGAATTCTATCATTTGGTAAAGTTGTTAAGTCAATAACAATGCCACTACCATCGACAGCTATAGTATCTGTACCACCACCACCATCAAGGCGTTTATCAATAGCTCCAAAGCTAAGAGTATCATTGCCTGCACCACCATAAAGCGCATCAATACCCCTACCACCGATCAATTGATCATTACCTTGATCGCCAGTAAGGATGTCGTCACCATCACCACCAATCAGAGTATCATTACCAGCTAATCCCTTGAGCGTGTCGTTACCCGCTTTACTATCAAGAATATTGTTGAGATTGTTGCCAGTAAGCGCATTATTGACTCTGTTACCATTACCTACTATTGCATCATCTGTCAGAATTAGGTTTTCAAAGTGCTCTGGCAGCGTGTAATCATAAGAAGCATAAACAGTATCTGTGCCTGCGTTCGCCGTCTCTCCAATACCTACTGTAATCTCAACTTCATACGTTCCGCCAAAAGGATCGTAGGCTGTAACGATTTCTCTACCAACAAAATAAGTATCGTCACCAGTACCTCCTGCATTACCACTCTGTAAGGCACCATAGAGTGTATCGTTACCGCTACCACCATACGCAACGCAACCAACAGCAGAGTATAAAACATCATCGCCACTACCCCCATATAAAGTGTCTTCATCTTGAGAGTAGTAGTATCCATTGAACAATCGACTATAGCTGGATGCGTAGAGAGTATCGTTGCCATCACCGCCATATAGAATATCTTCTCCAATGTAGATTGAGAAGTCATTACCAAAATTGATAATATCGTTGCCACCACCACCGATCAGAGTATTATTACTAAAGTTACCTGTGATAGTATTATCCAGGTTATTACCTATTCCTGTAGTGGCGCGATTCCCGCGTAGAATTAAGTTTTCTACGTTTGCACTTAATTGGTAGTTGGTATATGTAATAACGGTATCTATTCCTGCGTTGGCTGCTTCAATAATTTCGTCGTCAAATTGATCGCCTACGATATATGTATCGTTGCCATCACCACCATACAGAAAATCTGAAGCGGAATCACCTATGTAATAGTTAGAGTCCACGTATGTAGTGCCAGCATTGAGCGCGTCATTGCCATCACCGCCATACAAAATATCGCTACCATCATTTCCATCTAAACCATCATTTCCAACTCCGCCATACATAATGTCATTATCCTCACCGCCACTCAAACCATCATTTCCAACTCCGCCATACATAACGTCATTACCATCACCGCCACTCAAACTATCGTCGCCCATCCCTCCATCAAGTGTGTCATTGCCACGTGGTACAAAAATATCAGGGTTATCATTCGCTCCGCCAAACAGATTATCGTTACCGTTACCTCCTGCTAAATAATCATTGCCTACTCCGCCATCAAGCAAATCATTCCCACCCAATCCCAAAAGACTATCATTACCTGCAAAACCAAAGATTGAATCAGCAAATTGAGTTCCGGTAAGAGTATTGTTACCCGACGTCCCATTAATAGTTGCCATAACTTTTCTGCTCTAAATATTAAGTAGAAATACGGTTGAATTTTTACAACAGACTTTCACTATTTCCTTACAACTTTTGGTAAGAAATAGCGATTACTGCTATTGAGTTAAGAAAATTATTTCCTCAAAGCTGATAATTTGAGATTAGTTTATTAGAGACATTGAAAGTATAAATTTTATATAAAGAAAATGATAAATTGTGAGGTAGATTAAAGATTTAGCAAAAAACGGATGACATTTAAATTATTTGAGTGTATGCAGCAGAAAAATTTTAAATATCAGCGGGGTTGAGGCGCATCATTGCCCATGTTGTATATGTACCAATTGGACTCCAAAGCAGATAAGGTACGAGTAACAATGTTGCCCAGCCAGAAATTGGTAGTACAGTTAGTGTTAATAAAAGACCAATAATTGCACCAGCACCACCGATAATTGTTCCCACCTTGAGACTACGGGTTCTAAACATTACTGGCGTGTACGCAATTGTCACTATTTCTAGTAATAAATAAAACCCCATTAATAACCAAGTAAAACTTGTACCTGGATTAGCTTCCCAAACAATATATGCTGACCAAGCGCCGCAAATAAAAATAATTGTCCAAATAATGGGAATTAATGGCTCAAATGTCAACCAACCAGGACGACGCAAGCGTTTAAACCACTGGCGATCGCCTCGCGTTATCAAGTTAGCACCCAGCGCAACAAGGAAAGCAACAGCCCCAATTACCATCCAAGACCGAATCATACGCCGTCCCTTGCTCCTCTACGCTGCATCACTATTATCTAGTGATTGTGTCACCTAACGTACAGAAATATTGTTGGTAAAGGCGATCGCTCAATGCCTTAAGTCTGATTGCCATATCATCAAAGTAGTAAGTCTGCAAGCAATCCATTATGCTAAAGTACAATCCGCTACATTGCTTACCCTCCGCTGAGGATCTGCCCGATTCCGACGATACACCTGTGGATAATGAACTGCAAGACTTAGTTCCTGGTTTACTCAAAGCAACCTTAGCTTGGATATGGGCGAACCGGATGGATTGGTTTTTTGGTGTTGATATGGGAATTTACTACGATCCTGAACAACCCGCGATCGTACCAGATGCCTTTTTAAGCTTAGGCGTTGAGCGAATTATTGATGAGAACTTGCGTTTGAGCTACGTTCTTTGGGAAGAAAATGTCGTTCCGATTATGGTGCTAGAAGTTGTTTCGCATAAGCGGCGTGGAGAATATAGTACTAAGAAGAATTTCTACGCAGAACTAGAGATTCTCTACTACGTCGTCTACAATCCACAACGGCGTAAAAAGCCACCTTTAGAAGTGTATCGTTTAGAAAATGGCGAGTATCTGTTGCAGCGTGGAAATCCAGTATGGCTACCAGAAATTGGTTTGGCAATTGGTAACGAGAAAGGAACTTATCAAGGAATTACACGAGATTGGTTGTATTGGTATGATGAGCAAGGCGTGCGATTTTTGACTCCAGAAGAACGTGCTATGGATGCTGAACAACGTGCCCAACGATTGGCAGCCGAATTGCGTAAACTAGGTATTGACCCAGATTTGGTGTGAGTTAGGCGATCGCTTCCTTAGAAATAGTTTTGTAACTGTGCTACCATTTGAGCGCGATTCACAACATCGAGTTTACGGAACATTCGTTTGAGTGCTTGTTTCACAGAGTTCTCGGTAATCCAAAGTTCAGCACTAATTTCAGCATTCGTTAATCCTTGGGAAACTAACTCTGCAATTTGTCGTTCTCGCTTTGTTAAACGAGTATCTAGCAAAACAAATCTTTCTGAGTTGGTACGCACTCTTGCTAAACAAGCTGAGATATGCAGACATAAAGCACTCAAGTCAACTAAGTCTTGATGACTAAAAGCAGGTGTGTCGCCAATGCGTGCAAAATTGACTGTACCAACAAGACTTCCACCACCGACAATTGGTCCAGTCATGATATGTTCGTGGTTATAATATCCGCAACAACGCAGATATAAATCAGATTGCTTCCAACCTCCAGCAGGCAAAACTAATTCTTCATGCGCTGGGGCGTGACGTTCGACAACATATTTAAGTACCGGATCAACTTCCCTACCAATATTGCTGTAGCATTCAACAAACGAATCAGCATCAGGCATACCACAAATATCAACACTAGCTACCTGCGATTGTTGATTTAACAAAGAAATTCCCCAGCGTTGAACGCCAAAATATTCGCCAACGGCATCCATAAAGCCCAATCGCAGTTCTTGTTCATTACGGGCGTGGGCTAGTTTCTGAAATAAAAATTGCAGCGACTGCGCCATTAAAATGTACCCTTTTGAGGACTAGGCACGGAAAGTCATTGATTCTACTTTAGCTTTATTGCGAACATAAGGAAATCTGAAAATGACTTCTCCTATCAAATATCACATTGGTTTGGTTATCTATCCTGGCATGACTCAACTCGATGCTACTGGACCGTATCAAGTATTCGCAGTTATGCCTCATACTAAAGTTTATCTGTTGTGGAAAACCTTAGATCTAGTCACAAGTGCTGAAGGTTTGACCATCTTACCTACAAAGACTTTTAGTGACTGTCCGCCTTTAGATGTGTTGTGCATTCCTGGTGGCGCGATCGGGCAAGTTGAGATGATGCAAGATGCGGAGGTACTTGCATTTCTCCAGCAACAAGGAACAACAGCAAAGTTTATCACTTCTGTTTGTACTGGTTCACTTATATTAGCTGCCGCTGGGCTGTTACAAGGGTATCGCGCTGCGTGTCATTGGGCATTTCGCGATCAGTTGAAGATGTTCGGCGTAGAAGTGGGAACCGAAAGAGTCGTTGTTGATCGCAACCGAATTACAGGTGGTGGTGTTACGGCAGGGATTGATTTTGGATTGGTACTGGCGAGTAAGCTATGCGGTGAGGAAACTGCCAAAATGATTCAATTGATGTTGGAATACAATCCCGCCCCACCTTTTGATGCTGGTTCACCAGAGAATGCAGGAGAAGCTTTAGTTCAAAAGGTGCAAGATTTTGGCAAGCAACTTATCGAAGCGTCTTTTGTTGCAACTCAGCAAGCAGCAATGCAGGGTCAGAGTTAAACTACCCCTAGGGAAATTACTATGAACTTCGATAATGTCCTAACTCTATTGACTTGGGCTACATACAGTTAAATACAAGGACTTAGTTAATAAATCTCCCACATAAATGCTTGCGAATAAATTCGCTACTCAATAAACCCTGTCCACTTGCGTGGAATTATTTATAAATACTCTTGCTTATAGTGTGCGCAGGCACACTTTGTTTGAGTAGCCCCGAAGGAAGTCGGAAGGCATCTGTAATTCATGCAGAAAATATATTGTATTGTGTCTATTATGGGTAACTACTGATTCTAATAGGCGATCGCACTGTTCAATTTCCGTATTTTCATAGTGTCGCTTTTTGATTTATCTATGGCATTCTGAGGTACAGAAATAATTTTTATAGTGCGATTAAATTACTATATTTTTTTCGATGCAATCTTATATATTGTGTTATCAATCTATTCTTGAGCGAAGAATTAAATTTCTGATATCATACTGGAGTGGAAACTTTAATGATGCTATGCCTTGGAAGTTAGTTAAACAGCTAAGCTTTTCTGCATGGAAGCGAATAGCCGTTTATTTGGCACTAGACTACATTGTTCTCCCTGCTGATCCATTGCACAAATTGCTTCCTAATAGTGTATTTACAGATACATTATCTTCTGCTTTTACTATTATTTTAACTATAGCAATTTACGTTGTCCCTGAGTTGAGAGCCGTTGGTAAAAACAATATTCAGGGTTAATTATTTAACCTTTAACAAATTGGGAAGTGGGTGAGTGTTACCCACCCAACTTAATTAGCTAAAAATACTACCAAAGAATTCAATAGCTTCTTTTAATGCGGTAATAAAAACATCAATTTCCTCACGCGTATTGTAAAAAGATAAGCTTGCGCGTGCGGTAGACTGTACGCTGAGATGACGATGTAGCGGTTGAGTGCAATGATGTCCGGCTCGAATTGCCACACCAGCTTGGTCTAAAATTGTCGATAGATCGTGTGGGTGAACCTCACCCGCAGTAAATGCAGCGAGTGCCGCCCTACCTAAACCTGCTACTTTGGGTTTAGGACCATAAGTGCGAATTTCGGGAATTTGTCCGAGTTGTTCCCACAAGTAAGCTGTTAACTCAGCTTCGTACGCATAAATGTTTTCCATACCAATCGCACTTAGATAGTCTACTGCTGCACCAAGCGCGATCGCTTCGGCGATTGCTGGAGTTCCTGCTTCAAACTTATTTGGTAGATCTGCGTAAGTAGCATGGTCTAAAAAGACATCCGCAATCATTTCACCACCACCTAAAAACGGCGGCATTGAGCGGAGTAAATCTAACTTTCCGTAAAGGAATCCGATACCGGTCGGCGCGCACATTTTATGTCCAGAAGCAACAAGCCAATCGCAATCAATCTGCTGCACGTCAATTGGCATATGCGGGACGCTTTGGCAAGCATCAATTAATACTTTAGCACCGTGTTGATGCGCGATCGCTGTAATCTCTTTAACTGGATTGATACAGCCTAGAGTATTAGAAACATGAACTGTCGCGACGAGTTTGGTTTTGTCAGAAAGAAGCGATTTGAAGTGTTCTAAATCAAATTCTTCGTCGGGTGTGAGTTCAACAAATTTAAGGATAGCGCCGCTGCGTTGTGCGAGAAGTTGCCAGGGAATCAAATTGCTATGGTGTTCCATAACGGAGAGAATAATTTCGTCTCCTGGCTGTAGGCTGCGTCCCCAACTATAGGCGACTAAGTTAATTGCTTCCGAGGCGTTGCGCGTGAAAATAATTTCTTGACGCGAGGCGGCGTTGACGAAGGCTGCGACTTTATCGCGGGCGGCTTCGTAAGCATCGGTGGCTTTCGCGCTGAGGGTATGTACTCCACGATGTACGTTGGAATTGTACTGCTCGTAGTAGTCGCGGAGTGTGTTGAGGACGAGGAGTGGTTTTTGCGATGTCGCGGCGTTGTCCAGGTAAACTAGGGGCTTGCCGTTGACTTCTTGGTGGAGGATGGGGAAGTCGTTACGGACGCGATCGGCGAGGGTTTTTTCTCTGGTGAGTGTCATGGTTGGAGGAGGGGAAGTGATGGAACCACAAAGGCACAAAGGGCACGAAGGTTTTTGTTAGCGATTGATGGTTTTGGTTAGGGCTTGTTGGAGGGAGGAAACAGGGATTTGGTTGATGATTTCGGCGGCGAAGGCGTTGATGAGGAGGTTGCGGGCTTCGTTGGCGTTGAGTCCTCGGCTTTGCAGGTAGAAGACTTCTTCGTCGTCGAGTTGACTTACGGTTGCGCCGTGCGCGCATTTGACGTTGTCAGCGGTGATTTCGAGTTGGGGTTTGGTGTCTACTCTGGCTTTGGGGGAAAGGAGTAGGTTGCGGTTAAGTTGGGCGGCGTCGGTTTGTTGTGCGGGTTTGGGTACGAAGATTTTACCGTTGAAGACGGCGTGGGCGCGATCGCCAACGATGCATTTATGCAGTTGGTGACTTGTACCGTAGGGATGATTGAGTGCGAGGTTGCTGTGTGTATCGGCGACTTGATTTCCAGCGATTTTGGTTAAACCGTTAAGCGTTGTTTGAGTTTGTTCGCCTGTTTGGAAAATGTCTAAGTTATGGCGTGATAGCTTTGCACCTAAATTAATTGCATTGCAAGTGTAGCGGCTATCGCGGGCTTGGGCGATCGCAGTTTTACCGATATGAAATGCTTCTGGACTATCGCGCTCGATGCGTGTATGGTTAACTTGCGCGTTTTCTTCTAGCCAGATTTCGGTGACGGCGTTGGTAAAGTAAATTGGTTCGCCAACTTCGGCTTCACTTTCTTCTGCTTCTAGATTTGTGATTTGATTGAAATAATCTTCAATCAGCGTGATGCTACTACCCGATTCGGCAACGACAAGACAACGCGGTTGAGTAACGATGGGTGCGACACTCGCAGTCGAGACGAATAAAAGATGTATTGGTGTTTCTACAACGACATTTTTGGGTATCCAGACAACAGCAACATCCGCGATCGCCGCTGTGTTGAGTGCAGTAAAAACTTCTTCTGTACCTGGAATTTGCGCTAAGTAGTTTTCTAGCCGCGAACGATACGCTGGTGGTAGGCGATCGAGGTTACTCGCAACAACGCCATCGGATAGAACAACGGCTGATAACTCAGGTGCATAAATACCGTTGACAAATACTAAGCGACTGCGATCGGCTTCTGGTAACAGCAGTGGTTTGAGTGCGGCTAAATCAGGTACTACCAACGGCGCTGCTTGGAACTTAACTTGCTTTAGCGGCGAAACATCTGTAAATCGCCACTCTTCATCGCGAGTTGTTGGGAATTTCGACTGATGAACAATTGCTGTAGCGCGATCGCGGATCGCTTCTAGCCAAGATTCTGATTCTTGATTAGCGATCGCCTCTGGCGCTGCGCTACGCGCAATCGCTTGTTGTTGAGATTGGTTTAATAACTCACTTAAGATCCCCGTATCAACATTAGAAGACACAACGCCAACTTCGTTCAGGTTAGGAGTGACTTGAATACTCATCTTGCTCCCACCTCAGATACATTCTCTTCTAGCACCCAATCGTAGCCACGCGACTCTAATTTGAGTGCCAATTCTTTACCACCACTCGTTACAACTCGACCACCTGCCATCACGTGTACAAAGTCTGGCACGATGTAATTGAGTAACCGCTGATAGTGGGTAATTAAGAGAATGGCATTATCGGGAGTCGCTAATTGATTTACCCCGTTCGCGACAATTTTGAGCGCGTCAATATCTAGTCCTGAATCGGTTTCGTCCAAAATCGCCAGTTTGGGTTCAAGAAGTGCCATTTGTAGAATTTCGTTCCGCTTCTTCTCGCCACCCGAAAAACCTTCATTCACACTACGGTCAAGAAAAGTTGCATTCATCTTGACAACTTCCAACTTCTCTTGTATCACTTCATCAAAATCAAAAGCATCTAATTCTTCTAAACCCTGTGCTTTACGGCGCGAGTTGTAAGCGACCCGTAAAAAATCCAAGTTCGTCACCCCAGGAATTTCTAAAGGATACTGGAATGCCAGAAAGACACCACTTTGGGCGCGGAGTTCCGGTTCCATTTCTAACAAGTTTTTTCCCTGGAAGAACACTTCACCGCCAGTTACTTCGTATGCTGGATGTCCTGCTAACACTTTGGAAAATGTGCTTTTTCCAGAACCATTAGGTCCCATAATGGCATGGATTTCACCTGCTTTAATTTCCAGGTTGACACCTTTGAGAATTGGGTTTCCGTCAACTTCTGCTGTCAAATCCCGCACCGACAGCACAATTTCACTGTTTTCTACAATCATGTTTCTTTTCTTAGCGTCATTTATTTTAGCAGGACAGGCAAGATGCCTATCCCAGCGTTAGCCTACACTACCTTCAAGCTTCAGACTCAACAAGCGATCTGCTTCTACCGCAAATTCCATTGGTAACTGATTGAAGACATCTTTACAGAAACCGCTGATCATCATCGAGACAGCATCTTCAGCCGAAATACCGCGCTGTGCGAAGTAAAATAGCTGTTCTTCACCAATCTTAGAAGTAGAAGCTTCGTGTTCTACTTTGGCGGTGTTGTTTTGCACTTGAATGTAAGGGAAAGTATTTGCATGAGCATTATCCCCAATCAGCATTGAGTCGCACTGCGAATAATTTCTTGCGCCTTTCGCGTTCGGGCTGACTTTGACTAAACCACGATAGCTATTCGAGGAACGTCCCGCAGAAATTCCTTTAGAAACAATCGTGCTACGCGTATTTTTGCCGACGTGTACCATCTTGGTTCCCGTATCAGCTTGCTGCATATTATTGGTTAGTGCAACTGAGTAAAACTCGCCTACTGAGTTATCGCCGACTAATACACAGCTAGGATATTTCCAAGTAATTGCGGAACCTGTTTCAACTTGCGTCCAGGAAATCTTAGAGTTGACTCCTTGACACAAACCGCGCTTCGTTACAAAGTTGTAGATTCCACCCTTACCACTCTCGTCTCCAGCGTACCAATTTTGTACGGTAGAGTATTTAATTTCTGCGTTGTCTAAGGCGACTAATTCGACGACTGCTGCGTGTAGTTGGTTCGTATCGTACATCGGCGCAGTACAGCCTTCAAGGTAAGAAACGTAGCTACCTTCCTCAGCAACGATCAGCGTTCGTTCAAATTGTCCCGTATCGCCACTATTAATGCGGAAGTAGGTTGATAGTTCCATTGGACATTTGGTGTTTTTAGGAACGTAGACGAAGGAACCATCACTGAACACGGCGCTATTTAAGGCTGCAAAGTAGTTATCTGCAACAGGGACAACGCTACCAAGATATTTTTGAACGAGTTCAGGGTACTCGCGTAGCGCTTCGGAGATCGAACAGAAGATCACGCCTTCTTTCGCTAGCTTTTCCTTAAACGTTGTGGCAACTGAAACGCTATCAAAAATAGCATCGACTGCGACGTTAGAAAGCCGCTTTTGTTCGGATAAGGGAATACCCAATTTCTCGAAAGTTTCTAAAAGTGCGGGATCGACTTCTTCAATGCTGTTGAGCTTGGGTTTCTTTTTTGGTGCGGAGTAGTAGATGATATCTTGGTAGTCAATGGGCGGATACTTGACATTAGGCCAAGTCGGTTCGGTCATTTTCTGCCACTGACGAAAAGCTTTGAGACGGAACTCTAGCATGAACTCTGGCTCTTCTTTCTTAGCAGAGATCAGCCGTATGACATCTTCATTCAGTCCACGCGGAATTGTATCTGCTTCAATGTCAGTGACGAATCCGTATTTGTAGGGCTGATTGACTAGGGTTTTGACAGTGGCACTCATGGTTGGTGTTCTCTCGTGTGCTGCAATAGAATCTCTTTAAAGCTCGAAGACGGGGTAAAATCTGCTTTTTGACGTTTTTAACTTAACTGCTGTTACAATGAAATCAACTAAAACAACAACTATGTTGTTTAATATATCTCCATTTTACGCTACATTAACAACAGGTATGTTGTCAAAGTAAATTTTTCACCTAAGAATTTTGGTAAGAAGATGGCGATTACGCAGCAGCAGCCTTCCACAAAGCAGGACATTCTGCATTATCTACTTAAACAGGGTCAGGCAACAGCCCAAGAACTTGCTACGCAGTTAGAAGTCAGTCCCCAAGCAATTCGTCGTCATCTCAAAGATCTAGAAGCCGAGGATCTCATTCGATACTCACAAGTACAGGCGGGAATGGGACGCCCGCAGCATATTTATCAACTAAGTCCTTTAGGACGCGATCGCCTACGTCGTCATTCAACAGATGCAGACAGTTACGGCGATTTTGCTGTTTCGCTACTCGATACTTTAGCGGAAACTGTAGGGCGCGAGCAGATGAGTTCGATTTTACGCAAACAGTGGGAACGCAAAGCAATTGAATATCACGATCGCTTAGGTCATGGTTCTTTAGAAGAACGCGTTGCAAAGTTAGTCGAGTTTCGCAAAGCCGAAGGTTTTATGGCGGAATGGTATCCGGTTGACTCGGAGGATACTAGAGGAAAAGGCGATCGCTTTGTCGTTACCGAGCATAACTGTGCTATTTCTAATGTTGCTGAGTCATTCCCTAGCGTATGCAGTCACGAACTCGAAATGTTCGCAGCCGTTTTACCAGACTGTATAGTTGAGCGCACGCATTGGATTATCAATGGCGAACATCGTTGTGGTTACTTGGTACAAGCGAAAAAGCCAACCAGCAAGTCAAGGTGAGGTTTATATCAATCTAAAACCTTTCTACAATCAACTAAAGCGATATAAACTTTAATCTCTGCTATACACTCGCAATTGAACTCTGACTTTTGCAATGAACGCACAACAGCCATCAATCCAATTTTTGACTTTAGAAGAATCAGCTAAGGTCGATGCAGCATTGCTATCTTCTTCAGAAAAATTTCTGACTAGATTAACGATTTCTTCTTGGAAACTATTAAAGCATATCGCCCAAGATTACAACGTAGCAGTAGAAGACTTAACAACTCAGCAAATTATTGATTGGTTCGAGAAAGATGGAAAAGTGCGGCGAGAACAAGGTAATGAAGCTGCATACCTCAAGTGGTAAACTATAACAGAGGTCAGATTTAAAAGCTACAAGATGTAACAGAAACCCCCGTGTAGAGATTTCTTCTGCATCACAAGCTTTACAAGACATTGTTTCTGAGCTTCTATACTCTTCTCAATTGCTACGACCCACAGAGTTAGTGTGCGTAGGCACACTTTGTTTCAGTAGCCCCGAAGGGAGTCGGAAGGCGTCTACAATGCATACAGCAGATCCAACGATCATTCCTTCCTATCAACAATAAATGCTCGCAGCCCAGCCGCAGTTGCACCGTGATAATCTTCTGTCCAACTATCACCAATATGCCAAGCTAATTCAGGATCGCATTGATGCTTCGCTAAAGCTGTCATAAAAATTTCTTTATCAGGTTTCGCCGCGCCTGCTTCAGTAGAAATCGTAATTGACGCAAAAAACTGTTCTAACCCAAGTTCTGCTAAAACTAAATAGAGCCGAGAATCGAAATTTGATATTATTCCTAACTCAATTTCTCGTTGTTGCCATTGTTCTAACGCAGGAAAAACGTCAGGATATACATACCAAGGCTCAGCCGTGGCAAAATATTGGTACAACTCGGCAAAAAAAGCCGAAAAATCGGCAAATTGATTGAGAACACCGACTTGCTGAAACGTTTGCTGTGCAACTGATTTCCACCAATGAAATTCACAGCTAGCAATCTCATCGGGTTCCATGTCTGGAAAGACTGGTGGCGGCGCTGCTTGAAAACTTTGCAGAAATGCTTGATTTAATGTTTTAGCTGAAACGTAAATCCCGAATTTTTGTGCTACTTCGCCATAAGCTTGACCGACGCTACCTTTGACGCCGAAAAGCGTACCAACTGCATCCAGAAAAATGACTTTTGGTTTTTGCATCATTTGTTGTTAGTTGTTACCTAGCTTACGGCGATCGCAGAATTTTATTTGCCTTTGATCATACTCTGCTACTCGTTACGATAAACACTATTCAGCTAATTCTGTCAACGGACTAGTTATCCAATTAATTCCTACCTTAAGTTTGTGACCTAAAGTTGGCATACGATAAAGATATGCTAAGCGACGAGCGACATAAGCTAAAGGACCATCAAGCTGAATTCCTAATCCCGTAAACGTTGCATTGTCGGTTCCCAGCGTCATCATTTCGCCTAAATGTTGATAGCGGAAGGGAAGTAAAGGACGTTGTGTCAACGAAGCCCAAACGTTCCAACCCGCATAGTCGGCTTGTTGAAACGCTGCTTGCGCGGTTGCGGGGACTTGTTGTCCTTCTACATCGCGACAATCCGCTAAGTCACCCAAAGCAAAGATTTCGGGATGGTCGATAACTTGTAAGGTAGATGTTGTTGTTAGTTGACCGCGCTGATTTTGCTTGAGTGGAAGCGATCGCACTACAGGCGCAACGCGCGTTCCTACTGTCCAAATCACGATATCGACAGGAATCGTATCAACTTGATTTTTGTATTCGAGTGCGATCGCTTGTGGTTCAACTTCTTGTACGCTAGTTTCTAAATCTATCCAAACCCCTCGCGCTTCTAGTGCTTTGTTCGCAGCGACGCGATTGTGTTCTGGTGAAGTTCGCAAGATTTGATCTGTCATTTCAATTAATCGAATGCGCGCGCGGTTTTCTAAGCGATCTGCCAATTTGCACGCCAACTCAACACCGCAATAACCTCCTCCCACAATTGCTATACGGATTTTATCGACGGGAGATTCTTCTAGTCGTCTTAGTCTAGCTTCCAAGCGATATGCATCGTCAATTGTTCGGAACGGAAAAGCATACGATGTTGCACCAGCAACCATATCCAGCGGAGTTTCACCACCCAACGCCAAAACAAGGCGATCGTAAGGAATTTCAACACCGTCTTGTAGACGAACGCGTTGGTCATCAATATTAATTTCTGTAACACTTTCTTGATAAAAACGTACGCCTGTGCCTGCCAAAATTTCTGAGAAGGGTGGCGCTATTTCCCAAGTTTGTAGCTCACCTGTGAGGAGTTCGTAAAGTAGCGGCGAGAATAAGAAGCGATCGCTTTGATCGACAAGTACAATTTCTGGTTTTTGGGATGACCACGGCAGTTGCGACAATCTTAAGGCAGTGTAAAGACCGCCAAAACCACCACCAAGGATACAAATGCGTGCAGGTTGCTGAGTCATAAGTCTAGTCAAGCATAGCAGCAGGGCTTCTTTCAGGATAGCAAGCGAATTACCAAGTCACGCGATCGCTTAACTGAGTCACTAGCTTCTTGCCAATTCCTGATACGCGTTCTAAATCGGCGAGAGATGTAAAAGGTTTTTCTTGACGTGCTGTGATGATTCGTTGTGCTAGTTTTTCACCAACACCAGGTAACGCCGTTAATTCTTCTAGGCTAGCTGTGTTGAGATTAACTTTATCATATGCCTTCGTGTCAACCGGAGTAGTAGCATGATGCACGCACTGTTGTTCCTTAATTTTTGTTTGTACACTCACTGGTACACCCAATTGTGCCGTTGCATAAAGTCGCTCAAATTCTTGTACGTAATGCGCTGCAACGGTAGAGTTTTGTAAGATTAACAATGCTTCATCGTTTTTTTCATTCGCTGCGGCTGACCAATTATGCGAACCAGCGATCGCGATGCGTTTGTCTACAACACCAAACTTATGATGTAACGAATCACCTTGCGGTAGTTGCGGTGTCCCGACAGTTGCGATCGCATTTTGCCAAGGACGATTATTTTTTTCATACTGACAATTGTCACTTAATGCTACTCCCATCATGTCTAGTGCTTCACTGTAGGTACGGAAAGCAAAACTCGGATCAATTAACGCTCGAATTTTGACACTTTGTTGGTGTGAAGTCTCTAAAATATTCGCTAATCGTTGTTCAGAAAAAACGAATAAAGCTAAATCTACAGAACTTGTGGCTGTACTAAGCGCTTGACCAATTAAACCATTAGTGCTGCGGTTCCAAGGAATAGTAGGCGATGTTGGCGAAAACTGTACAGAAATATACGTGTTACCAACTTGAACGTGCTGCGGCGATCGCAATGGCTTATTTAAACCAAATTGGCTATCAAGTTGACCGCCAGGACCATCACCCCACATTAAATCAAATTCTTCAGTAAATAGCTTGGCGAGTTCTGGGCTATCAATTTTCAAAAGATTATTCGCATTACCTATACTACTAGGAGAAGCAAAATCGCCATGAATATCACTTGTCGTAAAGTTTGCAGACGTTACAACTACAATTCGTTGATCGACAACAACAAATTTGTGATGCATCAAGCCGCTACCTGCTGAACCATCCGCCGTATCATCAATCCAAGGAACTCGTGCTTGATTGAGAATAACTAAAGTATCACCTTGATTAATTTCATCACGAGTCATTTTGCCATCTCGATCGCGATCTACCAACGCCCGAAATTCTTGATAGCGATCGCGTTCGCGTTGGGTTAGTTTTTCGATTTCTGCGGCGGTAAGGCTACTCCAAGGGCGACTGTAGTTATTTTCCAGAATTACTCTAACTTTCACCCCAGCATTATGACGTTCTACTAAAGCTTGGGCAATTTTCGGTAAGCGTAGTTCTTGAATTGCAACATCTACTGTAGATTGGGCAGTAGCGATCGCCGCAACGATTTTTGCTTCTAAATCATCACCCTGTCGCTTTTGCAGGCGATAAGGTTCTTGATATTCTGCCGATTCTCTATGGTTAAAATACACCTCAGTGAAAGGATCTTGTGGTAGAGGTTTTGGTTTTTGTTGCGACTGTACTGATCGACACGCGGTCAAACTCACAGACAGTAAAATTAATAGGTGGCTTACACAAACAGATAGTAGACGCACGGAAGAACTTGGGATATCGCTGCTGTATTGAATTTTTCCCATCAAAGATATGCGATCGCACAACCACTCAAGCGATATCCTGAAAGAAGCAACCTCAGCTAGCCGGTCGCTGAACGATTGAGAGCTTGACACTATGCAAATTTATCTAGACTACAGTGCGACAACACCACCACGCCCTGAAGCGATCGCCGCCATGCAGGCAGTTTTGACACAATATTGGGGTAATCCTTCTAGCTTACATGAGTGGGGCGGACGTGCTGCAACAGTATTAGAACAAGCACGAATGCAGGTTGCTAGCTTAATCAATGCACCAGCCGAATCAATCGTTTTTACGTCTGGAGGTACGGAAGCTGATAACTTAGCAATTATGGGAATTGCACGTCAGTACTCGCAACCGCAACACATCATCATTTCGCAAGTAGAACATCCTGCGATCGCTGAGCCAGTTAAACTACTAGAGCAATGGGGTTGGCAAGTTACTCGCTTACCAGTAGACACGCAAGGAAGAGTCAATCCACTGGAATTAAAAGCAGCATTACGCAGCAATACAGTTTTAGTTTCGATCATCTACGGACAAAGCGAAGTAGGAACATTACAACCTATCGAGTCTCTATGTAGAATTACGCATTTACATGGTGCTTTATTTCACACAGATGCCGTGCAAGTTGCGGGAAGATTACCCATTGACGTACAACAACTTCCTATTGATCTACTGTCGCTTTCTAGTCATAAAATCTATGGATCTCAAGGCACGGGAGCGCTTTATGTACGTCCTGGCATCGAAATAGTACCATTACTTGGTGGTGGTGGACAAGAATCACGCCGACGCTCTGGCACAGAAGCCGTACCAATCATTGCCGGATTTGGTGTAGCTGCGGAACTCGCTGCGCAAGAAATGACTTTAGAAACACCCCGTTTAATTCAACTACGCGATCGCCTTTTCGATCTACTCAGCGATACACCTTATTTAATTCCTACAGGCGATCGTACTGCGCGTCTTCCACATCATGTGAGTTTCTGCCTTGCATATACCGATGAAAACAACATCACAGGTAAAACGATTGTCCGCCAACTTAATCTAGCAGGAATTGCCATCAGTTCCGGTTCCGCTTGTCAAAGTGGTAAGCTTTCCCCAAGCCCAATCCTTTGTGCAATGGGCTATACTCCCCAGCAAGCACTAGGCGCAATTCGTTTAACTCTAGGACGAGACACAACCACAGCCGATGTTGATTGGACAGCGATAGTCCTAAAACAAGTTTTACACCGGTCAATACCTAAATTAACCTGTGCAAGTTGCTCGTAACGCCTTGGTAAATGAATCTGCGGCTGAAACAACCCTGTCTACCTACTTGGATTTAAGTGTGCGCAGGTACACTTTGTTTGTGTAGCCCCGAAGGAAGTCGGAAGGCATCTCATTACATCCTCTCAATGACCGATATGCCAAGTAAAGATAAACCAAGTCGCAGCGATCGCGCGGTTAGATCGCACATCAGTAACCGAGATGTACGTATCGGTTCTTCTGCTTGTAAAACTGGACACTGATCGTAAAACTGATTAAACTTCTGACTGAGTTCAAACAAGTACTGACACAAACGATTTGGCATCAAATCTTGCTCAACATCGCTGATAGTTTCACTAAGTTGTAATAAATGTTTTGCTAGCGTAAACTCTGTTGGTTCATGTAAGAAAATGTTTGCTTCTGAACCTAGTTGTTCAAAGTCTATCTGTCCCTTACGACTAATTCCCTGAATTCGCACGTAAGCATACAGCATATAAGGTGCAGTGTTACCCTGCAAAGCAAGCATCTTATCGTAACTAAAGATGTAATTGCTCGTTCGATTTTGACTCAAATCCGCGTATTTAACCGCGCTAATACCAACGGTTTGAGCAACTTTAGCTTTGAATTCTTCTGTCTCAGTGCGACCTTCTGCTTGTAGCCGAGATTCTAAATCAGCACGCGATCGCGCGATCGCTTCATCCAGCAAATCTCGCAATCGGATAGTCTCTCCAGAGCGTGTTTTAAGTTTCTTTCCATCTTCTCCCAAAACTAACCCAAAGGGAACATGAACAATTTCTACATTCTCTGGAATCCAACCTGCTCGTCGTGCTACTTGAAATACTTGTGCAAAGTGATTTGCTTGTCCCGCATCTGTAACATAGATTAACCGTTCTGCCTGATCTTGTTTGATTCGGTAACGTAGTGCAGCTAGATCTGTCGTAGCATAATTGTAACCACCATCCGATTTCTGCACAATCAGCGGCAGCGGTTCTCCTTCTTTGTTAGTAAAACCTTCCAAGAAGACGCATTTTGCTCCCGCGTCTTCTACAAGCAAGCCTTGACGGTCTAAATCTTCGACAACTGCTGGTAATAATGGATTATAAAAAGATTCTCCGCGCTCGATTAAATGAATATCGAGTAAATTGTAGATAACTTGAAACTCCCGCCGCGACTGTTCGCATAGCAATTCCCAAGCCTTCTGAGTATCTTCTACTCCCGCTTGCAGTTTGACAACTTCTTGTCGTGCTGTTTCTCTAAATGTTTCATCTTCGTCAAACCTTTGTTTAGCTTTACGGTAAAAAGTCACTAAATCTCCAAGTTCCAACGCATTAGCCGTTGTCAACGCATCAGGGTAAGCTTCGCGTAGGTAAGCGATTAGCATTCCAAACTGCGTACCCCAATCGCCAACATGATTTAGCCGCAAAACATCGTGACCGCGAAATTCTAAAACTCGTGCAATACAATCTCCAATAATCGTAGAACGCAAGTGTCCTACGTGCATTTCCTTGGCAATATTCGGGCTAGAGAAGTCAACAATTACTCGTTTGGGAGTTTTGGCTAATGCAACACCTAATCTAGGATCTGTCTGAATTGAACGCAGTTGTGCTTCTATATATTCTGTCTTTAGCAATAAATTTATAAAGCCAGGACCTGCAATACTCGGTGGTTCACAGATATCAGTTACATCTAATTTTTCTACAATCTGTTCAGCGATCGCGCGTGCTGGTTGCTTTAATTGCCTACTTAGAGATAAAGCAACATTCGATTGATAATCGCCAAATTTAGGATTACTTGCAGCTACAATTATTGGGTCTATCTCAGCAAAATCATTGCCAAAAGCAACAATCAGGGCTTGTGTAAATCGATGTTTTAGTTGTTCCAGTGTCGCACTCATAAAGTTAAGGCTTGAGAAGAGACATCACAGCAGTTAAGAAGTTCTATACTATAACCTCTAGCCTTTAATTTTCATACTTAAATCAAGCCACGAAGATTGCGTCACTGGAGCACTTGTCGAAACATAATCAACTCCAGTAGCAGCGACTTGATAAATTGTATCCAACGTAATGTTACCTGAGGCTTCTATTTTTATTCGTTTATTATACTGACGAATCAGGTTAACTGCTTGATACATCACTTCTACAGGCATATTGTCAAGCATGATAATGTCCGCTTGATGCTGTAAAGCTTCTTGCACTTGTTCAATCGTTTCTGTTTCCACTTCTATTGTTAAAGGATAAGAAATTTGAGCGCGAATGCGAGCGATCGCATTTCCAATTCCTCCAGCAGCAGCAATATGGTTATCTTTAATCATTACTGCGTCATCTAAACCCATACGGTGGTTTTTCGCACCACCTACTTGCGTTGCATACTTCTCAAGCAACCTTAATCCTGGCGTTGTTTTGCGCGTATCAACCAACCGCGTAGGAAGTTCAGCAAGCTTCTCTACATACTTTCGCGTCAAACTCGCAATTCCACTTAGGCGCATAACTAAGTTTAAAGCAACTCGTTCTCCTGTCAGCAGCGCTTCTAGTGGACCTTCTATTTGTGCGACCACTTGTCCTGGCTGACACAATTGCCCTTCATCAACAGTAGTTATAAAACGAGTTTGCTCAGACAAAAGCTGAAACACTCTTGCTGCAACTGGTAATCCTGCAATCACTCCAGGGGCTTTTGCTATCCACTGTGCGCTTACCCAAGGATTTTCTGCTGACAATAAACCTTGTGTTGTGCGATCGCCTCGCCCAATATCCTCGATTAACCAAGCACGAAGTATAGGATCTAAAATTAAAAGAGGCGGTAAGACAGCCAAATTTTGCATAACCAATGCTTTCTAATTTACTTTTTCTTTAGTCAATTTATCGCAAAACTACCGCCTAGCAAGCTTTTCAAGATTTTTCAGATTTTTTTTCCCAAATTCCTTGACAATATTGATTCAGTTTAGATATATTAGTAAAGCGCCGGTGAGGGAGGCGGACGAAACGACCACCAAGCCGAGCGACTGAACCAAGAAAAGAATATAGTTTGAAAGCCAAAAGAAGCACATCAAGTCTTCGTCAAAACTAACTCTTAAGTGATAGATAAGAGTCCGGATTGTGAAGAGAAGTAGCAGTTCAGGACGAAAGCTCTGTTGATAAAACGGAGAGTTTGATCCTGGCTCAGGATGAACGCTGGCGGTATGCTTAACACATGCAAGTCGAACGGTGTCTTCGGACATAGTGGCGGACGGGTGAGTAACGCGTGAGAATCTGGCTTAAGGACGGGGACAACCACTGGAAACGGTGGCTAAGACCCGATATGCCGAGAGGTGAAAGTATTTTTAGCCTTGAGGGGAGCTCGCGTCTGATTAGCTAGTTGGTGGGGTAAGAGCCTACCAAGGCGACGATCAGTAGCTGGTCTGAGAGGATGATCAGCCACACTGGGACTGAGACACGGCCCAGACTCCTACGGGAGGCAGCAGTGGGGAATTTTCCGCAATGGGCGAAAGCCTGACGGAGCAATACCGCGTGGGGGAGGAAGGCTCTTGGGTTGTAAACTCCTTTTCTCAGGGAAGAAAAAAATGACGGTACCTGAGGAATCAGCATCGGCTAACTCCGTGCCAGCAGCCGCGGTAATACGGAGGATGCAAGCGTTATCCGGAATCATTGGGCGTAAAGCGTCCGCAGGTGGCACTTCAAGTCTGCTGTCAAAGGTCGGGGCTTAACTCCGAACAGGCAGTGGAAACTGAAGCGCTCGAGTGCGGTAGGGGCAGAGGGAATTCCTGGTGTAGCGGTGAAATGCGTAGAGATCAGGAAGAACACCGGTGGCGAAAGCGCTCTGCTAGGCCGCAACTGACACTCAGGGACGAAAGCTAGGGGAGCGAATGGGATTAGATACCCCAGTAGTCCTAGCTGTAAACGATGGATACTAGGCGTTGCTTGTATCGACCCAAGCAGTGCCGTAGCTAACGCGTTAAGTATCCCGCCTGGGGAGTACGCACGCAAGTGTGAAACTCAAAGGAATTGACGGGGGCCCGCACAAGCGGTGGAGTATGTGGTTTAATTCGATGCAACGCGAAGAACCTTACCAGGGTTTGACATGTCCGGAACCCCACTGAAAGGTGGGGGTGCCTTCGGGAACCGGAACACAGGTGGTGCATGGCTGTCGTCAGCTCGTGTCGTGAGATGTTGGGTTAAGTCCCGCAACGAGCGCAACCCTCGTTTTTAGTTGCCAGCATTAAGTTGGGCACTCTAGAAAGACTGCCGGTGACAAACCGGAGGAAGGTGGGGATGACGTCAAGTCAGCATGCCCCTTACGCTCTGGGCTACACACGTACTACAATGCTATGGACAAAGGGCAGCAAGTTAGCGATGACAAGCAAATCCCATAAACCATGGCTCAGTTCAGATCGCAGGCTGCAACTCGCCTGCGTGAAGGCGGAATCGCTAGTAATCGCCGGTCAGCCATACGGCGGTGAATACGTTCCCGGGCCTTGTACACACCGCCCGTCACACCATGGAAGCTGGCCACGCCCGAAGTCGTTACCCTAACCGCTTGCGGAGGGGGACGCCGAAGGCAGGGCTGGTGACTGGGGTGAAGTCGTAACAAGGTAGCCGTACCGGAAGGTGTGGCTGGATCACCTCCTTTTTAGGGAGACCTACCCAACGCTGATAGTTGTAGAACAAATCAGTGTCAGGTCAACCTAGGTCGGTCGAAGAACAGATGTGTGGCTTTCAAACTAGAATTCGGTTCAAGTCAAGCTAAACCGAGTAAGGGC